>NZOF01000019.1 GCA_002695185.1 Erythrobacter sp. | reverse complement strand
TTCGGAAGCCTTGGACTGGATGTGCTTGAACATCTTCAGGTTCCAGACCTTGGCCATCGGGCTTTCGAAGCCGATGCCCTTCTGCTGGAGGAAGGAGTGGAAGCCCATCACGCCGAGGCCCACGCTGCGTTCGCGTTCGGCGCTGTAGCGTGCGCGTGCCATTTCGTCGGGCGCGCGGTCGATATAGTTCTGCAGCACGTTGTCGAGGAAGCGCATGACGTCCTCGATGAACTGCTTGTCGGCGTTCCATTCGTCCCACTTCTCGATGTTGAGCGAGGACAGACAGCACACCGCGGTGCGATCGTTGCCGAGGTGGTCGATACCGGTCGGCAGGGTGATTTCGGCGCACAGGTTCGAGGTGGAAACCTTGAGGCCCAGCTCGCGGTGATGCTTGGGCATCATCCGGTTCACCGTGTCGGAGAAGACGATGTAAGGCTCGCCCGTGGCAAGGCGGGTTTCGACCAGCTTCTGGAACAGGCCGCGCGCATCCACCGTCTTGCGGACGCTGCCGTCCTTCGGGCTTATGAGTTCGAATTCCTCGCCATTGCGGACCGCTTCCATGAAGGCATCGGTCAGCAGCACGCCGTGGTGCAGATTCAGCGCCTTGCGGTTGAAATCGCCCGAAGGTTTACGGATTTCGAGGAATTCCTCGATTTCCGGATGGGTCACGTCGATGTAGCAGGCGGCCGAACCGCGGCGCAGCGAGCCCTGGCTGATGGCGAGCGTGAGGCTGTCCATTACGCGCACGAAGGGGATGATCCCGCTGGTCTTGCCGTTGAGGCCGACCGGTTCGCCGATGCCGCGGACATTGCCCCAATAGGTGCCGATGCCGCCGCCCTTCGAGGCGAGCCAGACGTTCTCGTTCCAGGTGTTCACGATGCCGTCGAGGCTGTCGGATACCGAGTTGAGATAGCACGAAATCGGCAGGCCGCGCTGGGTGCCGCCGTTCGACAGCACGGGCGTTGCCGGCATGAACCACAGCCTGGAAATGTAATCGTACAGCCGCTGGGCATGATCGGCATCGTCGGCGAACGCATCGGCAACGCGGGCGAACAGATCCTGATAGCTTTCGCCGGGCAGCAGGTAGCGGTCTTCCAGCGTTTCCTTGCCGAAAGCGGTCAGCAGATCGTCGCGGCTGCTGTCCGTCTTCACGTCGAACCGGCGGTCGAGCACTTTCTTGCTGTCTTCCTTGACCGAAGCCTTGGCGACTTCGGCCATGGCGCCTGCCATTGCCTGTCCGGCCTTCTCGGCGACGAGTTCTTCGCTGCCATGATCCTGCTTCGCCATGTTCATTGCCTTATCGGTTTTGGCGGATTCGGTGTTGGCGGGCGCCGTGTCTTCGGCCGCATCCTGCGTATCCAGATCGAGTCCCATCGCCGCTTCGTCTCCGCCTTTGAAATCCATTGAGCCCACCGTTCCGTCTGTTCGTTGCCAGCCGGGTCAAGGCCCCGCCGTTCGCTATGTGTTCGAGTCGGCGAACTGCCGTCCCGCCTAGCACCGGGAGCCATGGGAAAGGGCGAAAACTTCTCCCCTTTTTCTCCACAGACCGGCCGGGAACTGCCCTGCACTCCATATGGGGAGAAAGGCGCTCAAAGCTAGGTCTTGTGGGTACCCCCGGGCAACCGACCACTAAATAGTGAATCAGTCGGGACCCCGGCGCAAGGGGGTAATCGAATTTTAAGCTCGATTGAGTGGGCCGTTGCGACGCGTGGCACCAGATGCCGGGCAGCGACGCGTGGACCAAGCTGGACTGAGCGGTTTCGCAAGCCCAAAAATGCAGGCGTGTAAAAAAATTGGCGGGCAAAAATTATGCTGCCGGCTTGCGGCAAGATCGAATCCGTACGCGCAATTTTGGAATCGACGGCTATGCGCCAGTCACCGCAATGACGCTGCGTCATGCGGGCCGGAACAGCTTTCCCGCCAGGCCCGAATCACCCGGTAAGGGATGACTCGAGGCCTAGTTGCGAAGCTTTGGACGGCGTCAGGCGGCAACCGCTGCCTTGGCGTGCGCGGCGATCTCGCCCGCCACTTCATCCACCAGGTCGAGCGGCAGATCGTGCCCCCAGCCGGGGATCGTCTTCAGCTTGGCGCCCGGAATATGCCTTGCCGTATCGCGCCCGCCTTCGCAGGGGACCAGCGGATCGGCTTCGCCATGGAGCACCAGCGTCGGGACCGCGATGGTACGAATCATCTTGCTGCGATCGCCATCCGCCACGATGGCCGACAGGTGCCGGGTCGGCCCTTCCGGATAATAGCTGCGGCGCACGCCTGCCCGTGCGCGCTCGCGCAGCCGGTCCTCGCTCGTCGGATAGCCGGGCGAACCGATCGTGCGCGCCAGCATGACGCCGTGATCCACCAGCGCCTCTTCCTCATCGCTCTTGGGCCGCGTCACCAGCGCCTGCAACGCTTCCTTCCTAGCCGAGGGGAGCTTCGGATTGCCGGTGGTGGAGAAGACCTGCGTGAAGCTGAGGCACCGTTCGGGATATTTGGCCGCGACATGCTGGGCAATCATCCCGCCCATGCTGGCGCCGACGATATGCGCCTTGTCGATCCCCAGAGCATCGAGCAGGCCCACGGCATCCGCCGCCATGTCGGCCAGCGTATAAGGCACCCGAGGGGTTATGCCGAACTTGTTCAGCAGCGTCATCCAGATGATGCCGGGCGCCCGCTGCCCATCCAGTTTCTGGCTGAGGCCGATGTCGCGATTGTCATAACGGATGACGCGAAAACCCTGACCGACCAGCTCATCGACCAGTTCGTCGGGCCATAAAGTCAACTGCGCCCCGAAGCCCATGATAAGCAGCATCGCAGGAGCAGACGGATCGCCCTGCTCTTCGTAGTGAATCTCGATCCCGTTCGCTTGGGCTTTCGGCACGTCGTTCTCCCTCGGCTTCGGGTGGCAGCCTGCGGCCACGCCGGATAGGTGGAACGGTGTGCGTCAGGACGGGAGACTATGCAAATCTCTCGTCCAACAGCCGCAGCTATTCGGCCTCGGCCCGCAAGCGCTTTTCCCGGTAGAGCGCTTCATCCGCACGCTTGATGACGGCCTCGAACTGGCCGGCGTCATCCGCAGCGACCATTGTCAGGCCGAAGGAGAAGGAAACCCGCTCGCCCTCCACGTCTGCCAAGGGCCGCCAGCGCATCGAATAGCGGAGCCGGTCGAGAAGATAGGCTGCTTCTTCCACCGTGCAGCCGGGGAAGAAGATCACGAATTCGTCGCCGCCCCAGCGTGCCACGAGCTCCCCGCCCGACATGCTGGTAGCTAGGCGCTGCGCCATTGCCCGCAGAACCCGGTCGCCCTGCAAATGGCCGTGGACATCGTTGACGCGCTTGAAATTGTCGCCGTCGAGAATGGCCAGCGCACCGCGGACCTCGCTGCGCTTTTCCAGCGCCTCGAGAAAGCCCCGGCGGTTGGCGAGCCCAGTCAGGCTATCGGTGGTGGCCAGGCCTTCCAGCGCATTGAGGCGCTTCGCCGTGGACCGGACTGCGTGAGCCACGGATTCGAGCAGTTCGCCCGCCATATCGCGCCCACCGACGGGCACGGGGCGATCGAGATCACCATCCCGCAACGCACGCAGTGATCGTGTGGCCTCCCCCACAGGCGACAACAGCCCCCAGATGCCCAGAATGCCCAAGGCGCTTCCGATCACGGTCGCCACCAGCAGGACGAGAAAGATACTCCACTGCCATTCCCCGCGAATGGCCGCGAAGATCAGAAATGCGGCGAGCGGCACGTGCACCGACCCGAAGCACAGCGTGAACATGCGCGCCGCATAGCTGCGGGGAAACAGAAACGAGGTTGCCTTGTAGAATCGCATCGCCCGTCCCTTAAGGCGCTTCGCCAAGCTGCGAAAGTAAGGGTATCCGCTCAGGGAATGAGCACGGTGTCCCGGGCGACGCTGTCCGTCTCGGGATAGTCGAGGATGAATTGCAGCCCGCGGCTTTCGTGCCGCTTCAGTGCGCTGCTGACGATCAGGTCGGCGCATTCGAGCAGATTGCGCAATTCGATCAGATCGGTGGTCACGCGGAAGTGGCCGTAATAATCCTCTACCTCGTCACGCAGCATGCGGATGCGATGGGCGGCGCGTTCGAGGCGCTTGGTGGTGCGTACGATGCCGACATAGTTCCACATGAAGCGGCGGATTTCGGTCCAGTTCTGCTTGATCACCACTTCCTCGTCAGAATCGGTCACGCGGCTTTCATCCCACATCAGGATCGCGGGCGGTTCGTCGAGGCTATCCCAGCATTCCAGGATGTCCCTGGCCGCAGCCTCACCGAACACGAAGCATTCGAGCAGGCTGTTGGAGGCAAGGCGATTGGCGCCGTGCAGCCCGCTTTCGGTGCATTCTCCCGCAGCCCACAGGCCGGGCAGATCGGTCTTGGCGTCGAGCCCGATCTTCACTCCGCCGCAGGTATAATGCTGCGCGGGCACGACCGGGATTGGCCCCTTCGTCATGTCGATGCCGAGGCCGAGCAGCTTCTCGTGGATCGTGGGGAAATGCTCCTTCACGAATTCCGGCGGCTGATGGCTGATGTCGAGATGGACGTAATCGAGGCCATAACGCTTGATCTGATCGTCATTGGCGCGCGCCACAATGTCGCGAGGTGCAAGCTCCATGCGCTCGGGATCGTATTTTTCCATATACCGCTCACCCGTCACCGGGTTGAGCAGCCGCCCGCCTTCGCCGCGCACCGCCTCGGTGATGAGGAAGTTCTTCACTTCGAGATTGTAAAGGCAGGTGGGGTGGAACTGCATCATCTCCATGTTGGAGACACGCGCCCCGGCCCGCCACGCCATGGCGATACCGTCGCCCGTTGCACCGCGCGGTGCGGTGGAGAACAGATAGACGCGCCCTGCCCCGCCAGCCGCCAGCACGGTCGCCCGCGCGACATGCGCCACGACCTTGCCGCTCTTCTCATCCAGCGCATAGGCGCCCCAGACCCGGCCCGATCCCGAATAGTCCTGCTGATTGCGGCCGGTGATAAGATCGACGCAGCTCTGGTCCGGCATCAGGGTGATATTCGGATTTTCTTCCGCCGCCTTGAGCAATGCGGCCTGCACCGCCCAGCCGGTGGCATCGTTCACATGCACGATCCGGCGATGCGAATGCCCGCCTTCGCGGGTCAGATGAAGATCGCCTTCCTCGCGATTGAAGGGCACGCCGAGTTCGCACAGACGGTCGATCGCGGCCGGCGCGCGTTCGATGACGTATTCCACCGTCTCCAGATCGTTCAGCCCGGCGCCCGCCACCATCGTGTCGCGAATATGATTCTCGAATGTGTCGCCGGTATCGAGCACAGCGGCGATGCCGCCCTGCGCCCAGGCGGTCGATCCGCTGTCGAGCTTGCCCTTGGCCAGCACCAGCACCTTCTTGGTCTGCGCCAGTTCGAGCGCGGCAGTAAGGCCGGCGGCGCCGGATCCAATCACGAGGACGTCGTAAGCTTCGGTCATCCGGCTGTCATGGCGGGGACTTCGCACCGCGGCAAGCACAGAACGATTCGCCGAAATATGGTTAAATTGGGGCCACGGAGCGCTATGGAGCGAGTCGACAGGGAATCGTGGGGGCGCACGGAATCTTGGAGGGTCTGGAATTATGAAAGTGGGTCTGCTCGCCTGCGCCTTCGGGCGTCACTCTGTCGATGTTACAAACAAGCGCAAGGCCGGCGGCATGCATGTGGGCAAATGCGCCTGCTGCAAAACCCCGATGGAAGAAATCGAACCTAATGTCTGGGAAGTGCTTCAGGTGAAGGACGCCGGACTCGGTCGCCGCCACTTCGGCTGAAGATTGTGACGTGGCGCGGGTCAGCCCGCGCCCGTCAACTGCACGAAAACATCTTCCAGATCGGCTTCGCGGGTGGTGACATCCTCGATGGCGTAACCATGCGACTGGACAAGGGCGAGCACCTGTCCCGCGCTGGTCTTGTCGCGATCATAGGTAATGTCGAGCCGCCGTTCGCCCACCACTTCGGCCTTGAGGAAGGCTTCTTCCATGATCGGGCCGCCGAGATCCTTGTCCACACTGACCGACACGATCTTTTCGCGCGCCATGCCCACCAGTTCGCGTGTGGGCTTGTTGGCGATGAGTTCGCCGTGATTGATGATGGCGATGCGATCACACAATTGCTCGGCTTCCTCGAGATAGTGCGTGGTCAGCACCACGGTTACCCCTTCGGAATTCAGTTCCTGCACCAGTTCCCACAGCTGGCGGCGCAATTCCACGTCGACGCCGGCGGTCGGCTCGTCCAGCACCAGGATCGGCGGTGAATGGACCATGGCCTTGGCGATCAGCAGCCGGCGCTTCATCCCGCCCGACAGCGTGCGGGCATAGGCATCGCGCTTGTCCGAAAGATGGACGGCGGCAAGCAGATCCTCACTGCGGCGGTCCGCCTTGGGAATACCATAGAAGCCGCCCTGGTTTTCCAGCACCTCGAAGGGAGTGAAGAAGGGATCGAAGACGATTTCCTGCGGGACGATGCCGATCGACCGCTTGGCATTGCGCGGATTGCCATCTGTATCGAAGCCCCAGATTTCCGCACTGCCGCTGGTCTTGCGCACAAGGCCCGCCAAGATATTGATGATCGTCGACTTGCCCGCGCCATTGGGGCCGAGGAGGCCGAACACGCCGCCTTGGGGCACATCGAAGCTCACACCCTTGAGCGCCAGCTTGCCTTCGTCGCCCGGGCCGCTGGGGGCGTAGCGTTTGACGAGATTGTCGATGCGAATTGCAGGAGGTGTGGTCATGCCCATGCCCTAGGCGCTTGAGCGGTTCGAAAAAACCCATTATCGGCACTGCCATGAGTCTGCCCCCACCCGAAGTGTCCAAGGTCCTCACGCGCCGCGTGTGGTGCGACGGCGCAACCGACATCCGCAGCGGCAAGAATTACAAGCCTTCCGCGCTCGGCCATCCCAAGATCTATCTGGAGATAGACGAACACGGCTATGTCGATTGCGGCTATTGCGACCGGCGCTTCGTGCTGGAAGGCGGCCCGGTCGACGGCGTGGATCAGTCGCTGCTGCGGGACATCTCCGAAGGGGCCGATCCAGGTCACCCGTAACCACCCGAAGATCCAGCATCGCAAGCGGCGCCGCGTAAGAGGGTGACGAGGCGCACGTTCGTGCCTATCTCCCGTGCATGACCGAACCGCTTACCGATCCGCTCGCCCTCGTTTACGGCAACAAGCTGACGCCCGAAGAGGCGCAGGCGCTGACCGCCAAACTGCTGGCCTCGTGCGACGATGGCGAGCTTTACCTCCAGTTCATCGCCTCGGAAGCGTTCGGGTTCGACGATGGCCGCCTGAAGACAGCCGACTATAGCCGAGATTCGGGCTTCGGCCTGCGCGGCGTATCGGGCGAAACTACCGGCTTTGCCCATGCGAACGAAGTCAGCGCCGCAGCGATCACGCGCGCCGGGGAAACGCTCAAGCTGCTCGATGCCACAAGCCAGCCGCTCGCCGCCCCGCCCGAGCGCACCAATCGCCATCTCTATACCGACCTTTGCCCGCTCGACCTCGTGCCGTTCGAGGAAAAGGTCGCGCTGCTCGAAAAGATCGACGCTGTCGCACGGGCTAAGGATCCGCGCGTGGCGCAGGTTTCCGCGAGCCTGCTGGCAAACTGGAGCGTGATCGAGATCGTGCGGCCCGACGGGCATATTGCGCGCGATATCCGGCCATTGGTGCGCCTCAATATCCAGGTCGTCGCCGAACAGAACGGGCGGCGCGAAACCGGCTTCTACGGCCTTGGCGGCCGCTATCTTTACGATCGGCTGTTCGACGAAGGCGCGTGGATGCGCGGGATCGACGAGGCCGTGCGCCAGGCGCTGGTGAATCTGGACAGCATAGCCGCCCCCGCCGGCGAACAGACCGTGCTGCTAGGCCCCGGATGGCCGGGAGTTCTGCTGCACGAAGCCGTCGGCCACGGGCTGGAAGGCGATTTCAACCGCAAGGGCACCAGCGCCTTTTCAGGCCGCATCGGAGAACGGGTCGCTGCTCCCGGTGTAACGGTGGTGGACGATGGCAGCATGGCCGAACGGCGCGGTTCGCTGAGCATCGACGATGAAGGCACGCCGACGCGCGAGACCGTGCTGATCGAGGATGGCATCCTGAGGGGTTATATGCAGGACCGCCTCAATGCGCGCCTGATGGGTGTCGAGGCGACCGGCAATGGTCGCCGCGAAAGCTATCAGCACGCGCCCATGCCGCGCATGACCAACACTTTCATGCAGAGCGGGAACGATGATCCGGCCGAACTGCTCAGCCGCGTTGACGACGGTATCTACGCCACCAGCTTCGGCGGCGGCCAGGTCGATATCACCAGCGGCAAGTTCGTCTTCGCCTGCACCGAGGCCTACCGCATCGAAGACGGCAAGATAGGTCCCGCGGTCAGGGGCGCGACCCTGATCGGCAACGGGCCCGACGTGCTGACCAAGGTATCGATGATCGGCAACGACATGGCGCTCGACCCCGGCGTCGGCACCTGCGGCAAGGA
>NZOF01000018.1 GCA_002695185.1 Erythrobacter sp. | reverse complement strand
GCACGCTTGTCACCACGCTGACCAAGCGCATGGCGGAAGATCTGACCGAATTCATGCACGAAGCGGGCGTGAAGGTGCGCTATATGCACAGCGACGTGGAGACGCTGGAGCGTATCGAGCTGATCCGCGATCTGCGGCTTGGCGTCTATGATGTGCTGGTGGGCATCAACTTGCTGCGCGAAGGACTCGATATTCCCGAATGCGGGCTGGTCTGCATTCTCGATGCCGACAAGGAAGGCTTCCTGCGCAGCGAAACCAGTCTGGTCCAGACCATCGGCCGCGCCGCGCGTAACGTGGAAGGCCGCGTAATCCTCTATGCCGATCGCATCACCGGCAGCATGGAACGCGCGATGGCGGAAACCGACCGCCGCCGCGAGAAGCAGAAAGCCTATAACGAAGAACACGGCATCACGCCTAAGACGATCAAGCGCGATATCGCCGACATCGTGGCGCATAGCGCGGCGCAGGACGGCGTAACCGTCGACACGGGCGATGCCGAGCGCAACAACCTCGTCGGCCACAATCTTCGCGCCTATATCGAGGATCTGGAAAAGCGGATGCGCAAGGCCGCCGCCGATCTGGAATTCGAGGAAGCCGGGCGCTTGCGCGATGAAATCCGCAAGCTGGAAAACGACGAGCTTGGCCTTGGTGACGCAGAGAAAAAGGCCCCGCGCGTAGGCCGCAGCGATGCGGGCCGCCCCGGCACGCGCAAGGACCGTTACGGCAAGACGCGCTATAAACGGATGGGCGGCAAACCCTGATCGACGAGCGTATTTGACGCTGATCGAAGGCGGCAGGCATAGGTCACCCCAATCGAGGGGAATTTCAATGATGACCAGCCGCCGCGTGATTTCCGGGGCCCTTGCCGCCAGCGCCTTTGCTCTGCTGCCCGCAACCGCCATTGCGCAGGACGATGGCAAGCCCGCCGCCAGTGGGCCCGCCGAAGCGGTGGAGGCGCAGGTCCGCACGCAAGATCTGACCGGCACATTCGGCGGCCAGCGCATGTCCTATCGCGCGACGGTTTCCGACACCGTCCTGAAGGCGGACGATGGCACACCCGAAGCGGTGATCGTCACCACCAGCTATGTGAAAAGCCCGCGCGATACCTCGCGCCCCGTATTCTTCATCTACATGGCGGCCCCGGATCGGGATCGGTCTGGTTGCAGATGGGTGCCTGGGGTCCGAAGCGCGTGGCCATCCCTTCCGATGCGAAGGATGACGGTGCACCGCCCTATCCCATCCTCGATAATCCCGACAGCCTGCTGGACGTTGCGGACCTCGTCTTCATCGATCCACCGGGCACCGGTTTCAGCCATCTGACCGAAGGCACCGACCCGAAGAAATATTACGGGCTGGAAGAGGATGCGCAGGCCGTGGCCAAGGTGATCCGCCTGTGGCTGAACGAAAACGGCCGCTGGAACAGCCCCAAATATCTCGGCGGTGAAAGTTATGGCACCACGCGCACCGCCATGGTCGCGCGCGAACTGGAAGGGCGGACCTATAACGATGTGGGCCTCAATGGGCTGATCCTGGTTTCGACCATCCTCGATTTCGCTGCGCGCGAACCCACGCCGGGCAATGAAATGGCCTATATCATGACGCTGCCCAACATGGCCGCGGCGGCTTGGTATCACGGCAAGGCGCAAGCCCCATCGGTGGAAGCGATCGTGAAAGATGCACGGCGCTTCGCCATCGGACCATTCGCCACCGCTTTGCTCAAGGGGCAGGACCTGCCCGCGGCAGAGCGTGCCTCGGTGCGCGCGGAAATGGCGCGGCTGACGGGCCTGTCGGAAACCTATCTCGACAATGCCGATCTGCGCGTGACCGCGCCGCGGTTCTACAAGGAATTGCTGCGCGATCAGGGCCTGACCATCGGCCGTCTCGATGCGCGTTATACCGGCAAGGATTACGATAACGCCGGTGAATATCCCGATGACGATCCCAGCTTCTATGGCATCGATGCGGGCTATACCGCCGCGATCAACAGCTGGCTGCGCGATGGGCTGGGTTACCGGACCGACCGCGAATATCAGGCGATCGGAAGCGAACCGGGCCGCAACTGGAACTGGTCGCTTTCGGGCGGGCAGCGCGGCGCCTATCTCAACGTCGCGCCCTTCGTGGGCGATGCGATGCGCAAGAACAGCGGATTGCGCACGTTCGTGGGACAGGGCTGGTACGATTTCGCCACCCCGTTCTTCGGCGCGGAGTATTCGCTCAACCGTACCGGTATCCCGCAGGACCGGGTGGAGTTCCATTATTACGATGCCGGCCACATGATGTATATTCGCGACGAGGACCGGGCAAAACTGTCCGCCGACCTGCGCGCCTTCATCCGCGCCCGTTGACGGTGGGAAAAAGCTGGGTATAGGGGCGCGCATGGTTCGCACTCTCGCACTTCTTCCCCTGCTCGTTCTCGCCGCCTGCAAACCGCCTGCTTCGGACGATTATCTCGCCCGGACGGTGATCAAGGAAGAACGCGCCGCGCCGCGTGCGCCGATCGCGTCGCCCGATACCGAAGGGGCGGCCTGGGCGCCCAGCCCCAAAAGCGGGCGGCTGCTTTATGGCCTGCCGGGGGAAGCGCCGCTGCTCTCGCTCGCCTGTCAGGACGGCCAGCTGGTCTACACCCGCTATGTCGCCGCCGATGCCAATGCGAAGGCCGTGCTCGCGCTGATCGGCAATGGCCATGTCGAGCGCTTGTGGGTCGATGCCGAACAGGATGGCGCGGAAGGCAGCGATGCGTGGCTGTGGCGCGGGCGCACCGCCGCCGACGATCCGCGGCTGGAAGTGCTGACCGGGCGCAACCGCATCGAGGCGACCATTCCGGGCGCCGGTTCGGTGATCCTCAATGCCAGCAATGCGCCGGGTGAATTCATCAATCGCTGCATCACTTCGCTGAGTGAACGCCCTGCGCCGGGCGATCTTCCGGCTAGCGAGTTGCCAGAGCCCGATCAGCCAGCAGATCCGGCGTAAGCACCTGCGGCAATTGCTCGGCATCGCCGCCGGGCGCATACCACAGATAAAGCGGCACGCCCGCAGCGCCCTGCCGCGCCAGGAAGCTGGCGATTTCCTCGTCCCGCCGGGTCCAGTCGCCGCGCAGGGTGACAACGCCTGCCTGCTCGAACGCATCGCGCGTCTGCTCGCGCTCGATGGCGACGTTTTCGTTGACCTTGCAGGTCACGCACCAGTCGGCGGTGAACCACACGAACACCGGCTTGCCCGAAGTCCGCGCCTCGGCCAGCGCGGTTTCGGAGAAGGTCTGCGGGGCAAGAAGGCTGTCCTCTTCCATCGCGCGCGGCTGCGGCTGGGGGAAGCTCGAGATGGCGAAAATCGCCAAAGCGACGATGCAGGCGAAGAAGATTGTGCCGCCGCCCAGCCCCCTGCCCTGCCGACGGCCCAAGAAGGCGAGCAGCGCCAGCAGGATGACCGTCAGCGCGGCAAGCAGGATCAGCCACAGATCGTCAGCAATGCGCCACAGCAGCCAGCCCAGCGCCAGCACGGTCAGGCCCATGGGCAGCGCCATCCAGCGACGGAACCGCTCCATCCACGCGCCCGGCCGGGGCAGCTTGCGCCGCCATGCCGGGATGAAGCCGAGCAGCAGGAACGGCAGCGCCAGTCCGATCCCCAGCGCGGTAAAGATCGCGAACCCTTCGACCGGTCGCAGCACCAGCGCCGCGCCCAGCGCTAGCGCCATGAACGGCCCGGTACACGGCGTCGCCACAAATGCCGCGAGCAAGCCGGTGCCGAACGACCCGCGCATCGACGCACTGCCGCCCGCAATCGCCATGCCCGGCACCTGGAACAGGCCGAGGAAGTTCGCCGTGATGGCAACCGCCAGCAGGAACAGCGCGCCCACCACGCGCGGCTCCTGCAGCTGAAAGGCCCAGCCCACCTGCTCTCCGGCAGAGCGCAGCAGCAGGATGACCGCGCCCAGCCCCGCACAGGCCAGCACCACGCCCGCCGTATAGGCCAGCGCATCGCGCCGCGCCGAAATCTCGTCCCCGCCCGCCTTGGCCAGCGACAGCGCCTTGAGGCTGAGGATCGGAAAGACGCACGGCATGATGTTGAGCAGCAGCCCGCCCGCCAGCGCAGCCAGCAGCAGCACCCACAGCGCGGGCATATCCGCAGCCCCGCTCAAAGGCTTCACGCCCTCCAGCGGTACATCCCCTTGCGTCGCCTCGAACCGCAGGCCCTGTCCCTCGCCGAAAGAGAGTATCCCCTCGATCCGCTGCGGCAGCGGCGCGGCATCGAAACCGTCCCGCCGTTTGAGCGGAAGTTCCGCCACCAGCAGATCCCCCTCGCGGATAAACGTCTGCACGGCCGCGTAATCCGGGGCGAGGCCGCTGCCGAAGTCGCCGGTTTTCATGAACAGATGCAGCTCGCCGACATCCAGAGCGGCAGGCAGCGGGATACCCACACGCAGCCGGTCGCGCACGACCTCGTAACTCGCCGTGCGGTCGAGCATGGGCGCAACGGCCGCCTGCCACGCGCGAAAATCGCCGCCCGGCCTCGCCCGTAACACCGCATCTTGCGGCACGCAGATCCGGTCGGTACAGGCGAGATAGGAAACATAACCCGTCACCGGCACCGCCGAAGCCACATCCGAACCGGACGGAATCTCCACCGGAACGAGGACGGCATAATCACCTTCGTAGATATGGTTCATCAGCCCCGAAATCGTGAGCTTTTGCGGCACGGGATAAAGCGGTTCGCCCGCTACCCAGCCTTCGGGCAGGTCGAGATCCAGCGACAGGCCCTGCCCGGCATCGCCCGGGTTCGACCAATATCCGTGCCATTCCCCGCTCGACGGGGTGAAATGCAGCGCCAGCATCCAGCTTTGCCCCGGCACGGGTGGCCCATCGCTGCGCAATTCGACAGCGATGTTCTCGTCACCGAAGCGCGCGTCCTGCGCGGACAGGGAAGATGGCAGGAAACACGCGACCGCCAACAGGAAAGCGAGCCAAAAAGCGCGCATCGCGTCCATTGTCCTTGCGTCGGTCACGCTCAGCGCATTAGGGATTGCCCCCATGACAGACAAGCGCGACTTGCTCATCCTCGGCGGCGGCCTCGTCGGCACCACACTGGCGCTGGCAGCGGCGAAACAGGGGCTTTCGAGCCACCTCGTGGACCGGGCCGATCCGGCCGATCTGACCGCCGAAGGTTTCGATGGCCGTGCCTCGGCCATTTCCACGGCGAGCTGGCGCCTGTTCCGCAACATCGGCCTGTCCGAAACGCTGGAACCGCATGGCTGCCCGATCGAGGCGATCGCAGTGGTCGACCAGATGAAGCCGGGCCAGATCGATTTCCGCCCCGAACCGCACGAAGGTTCGCTGGGCCGGATGTTCTCCAACCGGCAGCTGCGCATTGCGCTTTACGATGCGGCAAAGAACGAACCGCTGATTTCGATGCATGCGCCGGTCGAAGTAACCAAGCGTCACCGCGATGCCTTTGGCGTCAGCGCAACGCTGGCCGACGGCACCGTGCTGGAAGCGGACCTGCTCATCGGTGCCGAAGGCCGCGGTTCGCCCACGCGCGAGGAAGCCGAACTGAAAATGGCGAGCTGGGACTATTCCCACCGCGCCATCATCACCGGGCTCAACCATTCCAAGCCGCATGACGGTGTTGCCTGGGAAATCTTCTATCAGGACGGGCCTTTCGCCCTGCTGCCCATGCTGGATGGTCCCGATGGCGAGCATCGCAGCGCGCTGGTCTGGACGGTGGACGAGAAGGATGCCGCAGGCGTTCTCAAAATGGGCGACCGCGCTTTTCTGGCCGAAGTGGAAAAGCGGATGGGCACCATCCTCGGTGATCTTGCGCTCAACAGCGGGCGGTCATCCTATCCGCTCAGCTTCCAGCATACCGTGCGGATCGTGGACCAGCGCATGGCGCTGATCGGCGATAGCGCGCATGGCATGCACCCGATTGCCGGTCAGGGCCTGAATTTGGGCCTGCGCGATGTCGGTGCTTTGGTAGAGGTTTTGGCCGATGCCCGCCGTCTCGGCCTCGATCTGGGCGATGCACAGGTGCTGGAGCGCTATGAGAAATGGCGCGCGCTCGATTCCGTCATGGTGATGGGCGCCACCGACACGCTCACCCGGATTTTCGGCGTTCCCGGCAAGACTGCCAGCGCGGTTCGCCGGCTGGGCATGGCCGGCGTTCAGCGCAGCGGCTGGCTCAAGAAATTCTTCATGGATGAAGCGCGCGGCGTATCGGGCGATGTGCCGGAGCTGATGAAAGGCTGAGGCCTATTCCTCGGCCGGGCTCGGCTGCGAAATCCGGTTGCCCGCACCATCGCGCAGGCGGCGCGGTTCCAGCACGGCGGCCGTTTCGATCAGATCGAGGGCGCGCTGCGTCGCGGCATAGCGTTCCGCATCACGCAACCAGCCTTGCGCATTCCGCGCGCCGGGCATGTTGCGCACCTCGGCAATGGCGGAACTGGTCCGACCGCTCATCAGAAAGAGACGGGCGCGTTCGATGCGCATTTCCGGCTGCGGCGATGGCGCGCTTTCGCGGCGCACCGTGAACAGGGCGCCAAGTTCTTCGGTAAAACGTTCGAACCCGCCGCGCTCATCACCCGATTGCAATTGCGGCGACAGGCCGTCGAGCCGCGCCGTAAGCTGATCGAGCGTGACCGGATCGCGCGAGAAAGTCAGGATGGTGTTGACCGCATTGGGCAAGGCATCGCCGAACCGCAGCCGCAGCTGATCGGCAAGATAGCCGAGTTCCGCGCCCTTATCGATGGCCCGCCGGATTGCAAAAGCGATCAACAAACCTTCGGAGCGTGCCGCATTGCCCGCAGCTGCCTGCGCCTGCAGATCGAGGCGGGCAAGGCGTTGTTCTGCTGCAGCCAGACGCTGGTCGATGCCGCCCTGCTGTTCCGCCATCTGTTCCACAGTGTCGGCTGCTTCGCGACGTTCGGTTGCGGTGGGTGCCGGCGTGGGCGAACCCGGGGCGCGCGGTTCGTCGGCCGCGGACTGTGCCAGCTGGGGAGCGGGCTGCACCGTTTCCTGCGCATCACGATCGCGCCATGCTATATAGCCCACCAGACCTGCGCCCAATGCGAAGGAGGCGGTCACGGCCAGCAATACGGGTTTCATGTTACTTCGGCGCGCGCGCCGATTAGTCGAAAAATCGTCCATTCCGCTCCAACTCGCGAACCCTGTTCAGCCTTGGCACAAACCCTGCGCCATGGCCAGTAGCTCGGCATCGAGCGGGTGGGGTGCAGTATGCACCGCCTGCCAGCCTTTCCCCGCCATCCCGGCAATGCGGGGGCCAAGCGCGGCCACCGTGATGGTCTTGCGATCGATGCCCAGCCGGTCACACTCACTGACCAGCCGGCCGGCCGCCTCGCCCGAATGCAGCAATGCGACCCCGCCCTGCTCACGCAGAAGCTTGCTGACCGAGGGCGACATCTGCAGCGCGCGGGTCCGATAGACCACGCGGGTATCGATCTCGATCCCCTTGGGGCGGTCAAGATCGATCATCTTCTCACCCGCAAGGCGCAGGAATTTGAGTTCGCGCCCGGCAATATCGTCGAGCACGTTCTGCAACCCGCCCTTGCCGGTCTTGGTGACCATAAAGCCCTTTTCGCGTGCGCCCTCTGCGGTCGCTTCGCCCACGGCATAAACAGGCAGACCCGCCAGTTTCTCCAACCCCTTGCCGCCATGGCGAAAGACGTTGGAACTGCCGACCAGCAGCGCGTCGCAATCCTTGCGATCGGGCGCGCTCCATTCCACCGGTTCTACCTTGAACAGCGGGCAGCCATATGCATCGAAGCCGGCGGCTTCGGCGGTTTGCAGCGTCACGCGCAAGCCCGGCTCGGGTCGGAATACGAATAGCGGCCGCGTCATGCCGCAGCACCGAAATGAACGGCGACATGCTCGGGCGCTTCGGCCAGCAAATCATGCGCCAACTGACGTGCGCCAGCTAGGTCGTGCGGATCGAACAGGCGCTCCTGCGCGATACGAATGGCCCCATCGGGGCTGTAGATGGCGGCTTGCAGGTGCAGCTTGTCGCCCTCCCGCGTCGTCAGCGCCGCGATCGGGCTGTGGCATGTGCCGCCCAGCCCTTCGAGCAATGCGCGTTCGAGCATGATTTCTTCATTGCTCGGGGTGTGATCAATTGCGGCCAGTACCTCGCGTGCGTGATCGTCATCCGCGCGGCATTCGATACCGATGGCCGCCTGCGCCGGGGCGGGCAGCCAGTCTTCGGGATCGAGCCGAGTACCGACCGAATTTTCGCCCAGCCGCGCCAGCCCGGCAGCAGCCAGGAAAGTGGCGTCGGCATCGCCTGCATTGAGTTTCGCCATACGCGTGGCGACATTGCCCCTGATGCCGACCACTTCAAGATCGGGCCGGGCATTCAGCAATTGTGCGGCACGGCGCGGCGCGCTGGTGCCGACGCGGGCGCCCTGCGGAATGGCCTCCAGCGAGCTTGCGCCCAGCAGCACATCTGCCTTGTCCGCACGCGGCAGGATGGCGGCAATGGCGATTTCGGCGGGGCGGATCGTCTCCACGTCCTTCATGGAATGGACCGCGCCATCGATGCGGCCTTCTGCCAGCCAGATGTCGAGTTCGCGCGTCCACAGCGCCTTGCCGCCGATATCGGCTAGCGGGCGGTCCTGGATCTTGTCGCCGCTGGCGATCACCGGCACCAGTTCGACGCGGTTTTCATCCCACCCATGCGCGGCGCACAGGCGGGCGCGCGCCTCGTGCGCTTGCGCCATGGCAAGCGGTGAGCGGCGGGTTCCAAGGCGGAAGGGAGCGGGTGCTGGCGTTCTGTCTGACAT
>NZOF01000017.1 GCA_002695185.1 Erythrobacter sp. | reverse complement strand
TTATCTTGAGGCATGCGAGGAAATCTGGAGCGGGTGAAGGGAATCGAACCCTCGTCGTCAGCTTGGGAAGCTGCTGCTCTACCATTGAGCTACACCCGCAAAGCATTGTAGAATAACAGAAAAATGACCTGGGCCAACAAGCGGTTTACAGGTCAGTTTACACTGCTCTTCATGATGCGCTCGCCGATTGCCACGATAGCGCGCGATTGGTCAACATAGGTTCGGCGAATACCCGACACCTTTTCAACCGACCACGCCATGATTTCCGCTACCTCCGCGTCGGTCAGGCCAGAAAGGATGAGGCGTGTCGCAAATGTCCCGCGAACGTCGTGCAGGTGTTTGCGCTTCTTCTCTCCCGTATCAGGGTCGGTGAAAACAATCCCTGCCGCGTCACGAACGCGATTGAACGAACCTCCGAAACCATCACCACTCCACGGCTTGCCGCGACTATTGACGAGCAAGGTGGTTACTCCCTCTTCACGCTGCCGCGTGTCCAGTTCCTGAAGAAGCAGGTCAAGCTCTGGTATCCTCGGCATCGAAGCTGTTCGACGCCGACCGCGGCTGGTCTTCAGCGCGCGCTTGACGATTGCGAAGTCATAGACGTCCGAGCGGCTCACTGTGACAAGGTCCTCACGTCGCAGCCCTGTGACCGCACAGAGCCGCAATCCGTCGAGCACATGAAGCTTATCCATTCGCTTCGCCTCGAACGCGAAACGGTCGATGTCTTCGTCGGTCCAGATGATCTCGGCGCGCTGCCCATTCCGGTAAAGGGTCGGAATACCCTCCGCGACGTTGATGAGGACGCGACCATGGAGGCATCCGAATTTCAGCAGTTCGCGAAGCACCATGACGCCGAGGTCAGCACCTCGCGGCGTGGCAGCGCGCTCGTCTCGCCACCGAACAACTTTCGCCTTCATGCGCGGGTCGTGCCAAACGGAAAGGGGCGTCTGCCCCCAACGTTCGATGATCTGCTTGATGTAACTGGACCAGGTCTTTTTCGTGGAGATCGCTAGGTTCTTCCAAGCCGGACTGCGCTCCCATTCCCGAACGAGCGCCGACAGCGTTTTGCTGTCCGGCGTCGCATTGCGCTCGATCGCTTCGATGGCAGCCTTGATTTCGGCAGTAGTGAGAATCGGTTTCCCACCACCTTCACGTTTCGCGATCAGCGGACCTCCGCGCCAGGCATAGACGTAGTGGAGAGTTAGTTTGCCCGCGCGCTTCTTTGTGACGAAGTGAAGACCGGAGATCAAAGAGCGCCTCGCCTTTCCCATTCATCGAAGTCGTTCGCAGCTGGTTCGGGGTTTCCGGTCGCAGCGTAGATTCGCAGCGCACCGCTGGGGGAGATTTCGATAGAGCCGACTACGACGCCAGCTTTGGTAACAGCAGCAATTGCCCGCTTGATCTCTGGTGATCGAGGGAACTTGATGAGGGGAGTATCATTCATGCGTGGCATTTACCACGCAATTGCGATTGCTTCAAGTGGTAATTGACATGCGCGCATGCTGAATGCCATACATCGCGCATGAGCGATGAATACCCCCTAGCTGACACGACTGCCGCACGAATGCTCTCTGAAGGCTTGGCCAGGGCGAAGCATGAGCAGGGCTTGAGCATCCGCCAGATCGGTAAGCAGATGGGCTACAAGACAGCGGTGGTGTTGAGTCATATGGCTCTCGGACGAGCGCCAATTCCCATCGACCGAGCCGAAGAATTGGCTGACACCCTCGGAATCGATAAAGCTGCTTTTTTGCAAGCGGTTGTGAGGCAAAGGCATCCTGACATTTCATGGCACCTTCTGACAGAGGGCAGGCGACTATCGGCATCTGATAACTTGGCGAATGAGCTGGAGGCTGTGCTGGGCTGCCCCTTGAAAGATCTCTCGAACGAACAGCGCGCTGTCATGCGTGAAGTAGCGGCTGAACCCCGCCCGCGGAGACGATGGCTAACTGTGCATGAACTGCACGCCGTTGAGGTCTTGCGCGCAGCCATTCCAGACATGCAAACGGAAGGCGTGCCATCAGCAGACCTGACCGCAATCCAAGCATTTTTGGAGCATGAATAGGCGCCGATGAGGTTCTGCGTGTTACTCCACACGCATTTTTTGCTGGCGCATGCGTGTTAAGTGCCATACAATGTAAGGCATGTATAACGCAAACCTCAAGCGCCGTGAGCGCGCATCCATCGTCGATTGGGCTGCTAACGACAACTACACCCATTCGATCACCCTCAACACTGACCGGGAGCTTTCGCTCGCGCGCATCAAGAACATCTGCTCCACCTTCTGTCACCTGTTCGACAAGCAGGTGCATGGCCAACGCAATATGCGTCGCTTCCCCCTTGATCTCCGCATGCGCGGAATCTTCTTCCCAGAGAACCTCTCGACCAACGCCCATCTGCACGGCGCAGTCGATCTCTCGGCTGCAATGCGGATCATCGCCAATGACTGGCGGCTGGAACAGGAAGTCCGGCGTGCGTGGAAGAAGGCGACGCGAGGGGCGGGGTCGGTGGACCTGAAGCCCGAACTGGATAGCGGCTGGTTCAGCTATTGCACGAAGCGCGGCCATGACGACCACTTCTTCGCGGCAGACTTTCACCCCCAATAACTTCACCTGACATACCCGCCTCGATCGCGGGGACTGTGATCCAGCCGTCGGCGGGCAACCACAGAGACCTAAAAGGTAGCCGCCGACATCCTCGGCGGCATTCCTGAACCTATGGAAAGCATGGTTATGGAATACCATGGACCGAAGGGACCAAGGAGTGAACGTAACCATGCTTTCCCTACACATGGATGATCATGGTCCACATGCAGAACATGCTCTCCATGGACTTCATGCGTCAGTTGGAATGGAAGTTGACGAATGCCTGCGAAAAACACGATCTCCGAGCAGACATGGAACGAGCAAGCCGCTCTCTACGAACTCGGCTTCAAGCATGGGAACCAGATAGCACGAGAGCTTGGGGTTTCCCCGCAGACCGTCTCCCGTCAAATGAAGCGACGCGGCGCGGTGAAGGGCTCCAGAGTTAGCGAAAGCGTGAAAGACTTGAAGGCGATACTCGACCGAAAGGCTCGGCGCGCTGCTCTCATGGAACTCTCTGACAGCCAACGCCGACGGAGGGTTGTCGAGGCAAACCTGGAAGCTGTGGGTCAGATGGTTGCCGCTCTGCTCGAAGCCGACCGGCAAGGCGACCTTACTCTGGCAGCTCCGGTGATTGATCGTGTGGAGTCCGGGCTTGGCCGCAAGCGGAAGCGTCGCAGGTAGATCAATCGGCTGCCTTCATCGCCGTTATCGGCAATTTCTCCTGCAATTCGTTTTTGACCTACAGTGAGAACCAGCCTGATCCGCAGAACTCCGCCGTTTCCCAGCTCTGCAAAGGCACGGCCTCGGTTGACTCGCTCAACTTCTTCGCGGCGCGCACTTCCCATTGCCGCCACAGCATTGCCCACCCGCATCCACCACAGCGCGCAGCTACGCATCGAGCATCACCAACAGCATAAGGTAATGCTCAAATGCGTTTTGAATTGTATCGCGTCACGATCTCTCGTGCTCACCGGCATGTCACCGGCTTCGTGCTGGCATCCGACCCGCAGCGGGCCGAGGAAATCGTCATCGCCAACGAAATCGAACTCAATCAGGAGAATGACGGCTTCACCGTCGAGCGGGTGGACGACACACTGCCGGAGGACCAACGGCTGGGACTCGACGCCCTGCTCGAATGCGCTCCGGCGGGCTTCGCCAGCTTCAACCCGCAGGTCGGCTGGATCGCGCATGCACTCCCCGCACCGAAACTGCATCTCTACCGCATCGAAGAAGTGTCCGGCGACGAGCATTTCGTTGTCGCACCCACCGGAGATGTCGCTGCGGCCGTCTACTGCGAGTGTGTCGAGCTGAAGGAAGGCGAAGCGCGATTGTTCCGCATCCATGACGGCGCGATCGGCCTGAAGAACGAGGCGCTTCGAGGTCTGCCAGCGCTGCTGGAATTCGGCCCCGTTGGCCTTGCGGTGTTCACCGAAGGCGGCTGGTCGTTCACAGACTAGCGGCGTATTACCAAATCGAGCTTGTCGTGTTTTGGTGTTCCATTTCACGACAAGCTTTTCTTCGTCGCTACTCCCAGTATCACAGGCATGCGCACCGAATACTGCCTTGCCGATGACTTCGCAGTGCGGCACAAATCCCTGCGAAGGGGAAATCAGTGAATCATCAATCGCTTTCGGCGTTTATCTGGTCGGTCGCGGACCTGCTGCGCGGCGACTACAAGCAATCAGAATACGGGCGCGTCATCCTGCCCTTCACTGTGCTTCGGCGTCTCGACTGTGTGCTCGCTCCCACCAAGGAGGCGGTGCTCGAAGCGGCTGGTAAGGGTCACCCCGACCCGATGCTGCTGCGCGCATCGCAGACCACCTTCTTCAACCGCAGCCCGCTCGACCTCGTGAAGCTGGTCGGCGATCAGGACAACATCGCCACCAACCTGCTATCCTACATCCAAGGCTTTTCGCCGGAGGTGCGCGACATCTTCGAGCAGTTCGAGTTCGCCGCGCAGATCGACCGGCTCGCCAAGAACGGCCTGCTCTATCAGGTCGCCGAGCGCTTCGCCGGCATCGACCTTCACCCCAGCACCGTCGATAACAACCAGATGGGGCTCGTCTTCGAGGAGCTGATCCGCAGGTTCGCAGAAATCTCGAATGAGACCGCTGGTGAGCACTTCACCCCGCGCGAAGTCATCCGGCTCATGGTCAACCTGATCTTCGTAGAGGATGACGATGTGCTGTCCAAGCCCAGCGTCGTTCGCACGATCTACGACCCCACGGCAGGCACTGGAGGCATGCTGTCGATAGCGGGGGAATACCTGCACGAGCACAACCCGCAGGCGCACCTCACCATGTCGGGGCAGGAGCTGAACCCCGAATCTTACGCGATCTGCAAGGCCGACATGCTCATCAAGGGGCAGGACATCACCAAGATCGTGCAGGGCAACACGCTCTCTGATGACGGTCATCCTGGCCAGACCTTCGACTACATGCTCTCCAATCCACCCTTCGGCGTGGAATGGAAGAAGGTGCAGAAGGAGGTAAAGGACGAGCACCAGCGATTAGGTCACGCCGGTCGGTTTGGCCCCGGCCTTCCGCGCGTTTCGGATGGCTCGCTGCTGTTCCTGATGCACTTGCTGTCGAAAATGCGGCCCAAGGCCGAAGGCGGCTGCCGCTTCGGCATCGTGCTCAACGGCTCACCGCTGTTCACTGGTGCGGCTGGTAGCGGGGAGAGCGAAATCAGGCGCTATGTGCTGGAGAATGACCTTGTCGAGGCGATTATCGCACTGCCGACAGACATGTTCTACAACACTGGCATCTCCACCTATGTCTGGATCCTGTCGAACAAGAAGCCGGCGGAGCGCCAGGGCAAGGCGCAGTTGATCGACGCCAGCAGCTTCTGGCAGCGCATGCGCAAATCACTCGGTAGCAAGCGCAAGCAGATGAGCGACGAGCAGATCGACGAGGTGACACTGTTGTTCGGTGCGTTCGTCGAGGCGGAGCTGGCGACCGTGCTGGATGCAGAGGGCAAAGAGGTTGAACGGCAGATCGTGCGCGAGGGCGAAACAGCACCGTCCGCACCGGATGGCGGCAAGGTTAAGCTCGCGCCGCTGTCACGCATCTTCGACAACAAGAGCTTCGGCTACCAGACCATCACGGTCGAGCGTCCGCAGTTGGATGAGAATGGAAAGCCGGTGCTGGGGCAGCGGGGTAAGGCAAAGGGCAAGCTGGTTGCCGACACCAGTCTGCGCGACACCGAAAATGTCCCGCTGGTCGAGGATGTGAACGCCTACTTCGAGCGCGAGGTGAAACCACACGCACCCGATGCATGGATCGACAAGTCGAAAACCAAGATCGGCTACGAGATCCCGTTCAACCGGCATTTCTACGTGTTCGAGCCACCGCGCCCGCTGGCGGAGATCGACGCGGAGCTCGACGAGGTGTCCGACCGCATTCGCGCGTTGCTGAAAGACATGGCCGCATGAGCTTCCCGGCCTACCCCGCATACAAGGACAGCGGCGTTAGCTGGCTGGGAGACGTGCCCAGTTCTTGGGAGAGGAAGCCGCTATTCGCGCTCGTCCGCGAACTTGCCGACAAGAACCATGGTATGCAGGAAAACAACCTGCTCTCGTTGAGCTACGGTCGTATCAAGCGCAAAAGCATCGACGGGTCTGACGGCTTGCTGCCCGCCTCCTTCGAGACCTACCAGATCGTCGATCGCGACGACATCGTCTGGCGCCTCACTGACCTTCAAAACGACCAGCGCAGCCTCCGCACTGGCATCGTGCGAGAACGAGGCATCATAACGTCGGCCTATCTTGCGACGCGCCCAACCGGCATTTCGCCACAGTTCCTAGCCTACCTTCTCCGCGCCTATGATCTTACCAAGGTGTTCTACTCGATGGGCGGCGGGCTGCGGCAGTCGATGAAATTCGGCGATGTGAAGTGGCTCCCGGTCATGCTGCCCAGCAGAAACGAGCAACAAGCAATCGCCGCTTTCCTCGACCGCGAGACGGCGAAGATTGATGCGCTGGTGGCGGAGCAGGAGCGGCTGATCGCGCTGCTGAAGGAGAAACGGCAGGCGGTAATCTCACACGCCGTCACCAAGGGTCTCGACCCCGACGCCCCCATGAAAGACAGCGGCATCGAATGGCTCGGCGAAATCCCGGCGCATTGGGACAGGCTCAAACTCGGTCGCTTATGCTCCCAAGTTTCGGACGGTCCGCATTTCTCGCCACCTTACGAGGACGAGGGCTACCTTTTTATCTCCGCAAGAAACATCCGCGTGGATGGCTGGTCATTCAACGACGCGAAGTTCATCTCGGAAGAGTTGTTCGAGGAGTTCTCACGGCGGGTCGTCCCCGAAAGGGGCGATGTTCTCTATACGAAGGGCGGCACCACAGGTGTCGCCAGGGTCGTAGATTTTGACACGCCATTTCAGGTGTGGGTGCATGTTGCAGTCCTGAAAATCGCAAAGGACCGCGCAGTGCCTGAATTTGTCGCCCATGCTCTGAATAGCGTGGGCTGCTATGAGCAGTCGCAACTGCATACGCGAGGCGCTACGAACAAAGATCTCGGTCTTACGCGCATGATCAAGATCTGGTTGGCACTTCCACCGCTTGATGAGCAAACTTCGATTGTGAGTTGGCTCGAAGACCATCTGGCACCCATTGATGACGCGCTGCGATCCACAGCTGCCTCAATCGAACTTCTTCAAGAGCGTCGCGCAGCGCTAATTTCGGCTGCCGTCACCGGCAAGATCGACGTGCGCGGGCTGGTCGAGCAACACGAAATGGAGGCCGCATGAGCATCGAACGATTGACCCGCGTCCCCTTGCGCGAAGTTTGGCCCCACGAGGCGTATGACTTTACCACCTGGCTTCAGGCCAACATCGAAATCCTCGATGAGGCGCTTGGGCTGACGCTTGAGAACGTAGAACGTGAGCAGGCCGCCGGTTCGTTTAATATCGATCTTGTCGCTGAAGATGAATCAGGCGCGAAGGTCATCGTCGAGAACCAGCTGACAAAGAGCGACCACGACCATCTCGGCAAGGTCCTCACCTACCTCGCAGCCATGAATGCACGCGCAGCGGTATGGATCGTGGCGGAACCGCGTCCAGAACACGTGGCGGCAGTCGCTTGGCTAAACGACAGCAGCAGCGCTGATTTCTACCTCGTAAAGGTCGAGGCTGTTCGTATTGGCGACAGCGATCCTGCTCCGCTTCTCACACGCATAGTCGGCCCTTCCGAAGAGACAGCGACTGTCTCGAAAGCCAACCGTGAGTTTGCCCAGCGCTACGACCTGCGCATGAAATTCTGGTCCGAGCTTGTGGCTCGACCAGACGCCAAGCACCACAGCCATATCACGCCCGGCATCTATTCGTGGATTGGTGTCTCGACCGGAGTGCGCGGCATCGGGCTGAATCTCGCGACGCGGAAGCTCGACTGTCAGGCCGAAATCTACATTGATCGCGGCAAGGACTGTGGTGACGAGAACCTCGAAATTTTCGACCAGCTCTACGCCCATCGAGAGGCCATCGATAGCGCATTTGGCGGCGAGTTGCGCTGGCAGCGGCTTGAGAACTCGCGCGCCTGCCGCATTGCAGCCCCATGCCCCGGCGGCTGGCAATCGCCTGAAGAGGAATGGGAGGACATTCACACGCAGCTGCTTGCGACCTGCGACCGCTTGCATGATGCGATTTCGCCCTATCTGAAGCGCCTGACCATCGGCGGCAAGCCGGTATGAGCCTGCACAAGGAAATCAGCTTCGAGGACGAAATCTGCAACCATCTGGATGCGGCTGGATGGATATACGAGGAGGGCGCGGCGGCGCGCTATGACCGCGAGCGTGCGCTCTTCCCCGAAGACCTTCGCGACTGGTTGCAGGTGACACAGCCGAAGGTGTGGGAGGCGCTTGAGAAAGCGCACGGCGCAGCGGCGCTAGACGTCCTCGGCGATCGCCTGCGCAAACAGCTCGACGATCGCGGCACACTGGATGTTCTGCGCCATGGTCTCGAACTGATCGGTGTGCGCGGTCTGGTAAGCCTCGCGCAGTTCGCTCCCGCGTCAGGCATGAACCCCGACATCGTGTCTCGCTACGAGGCGAACAAGCTGCGGGTCGTGCGCCAGCTGCGTTACTCGCGCTCGAACGAAAACAGCATAGACATCGGCCTGTTCCTCAACGGCATTCCCGTCGCGACGACGGAGTTGAAGACCGACTTCACGCAGAGCATCGGCGACGCAATCGACCAGTATAAGTTCGATCGCAATCCGAAGAACGAGCCACTGCTGACCTTCGCTCGCGGCGCTCTCGTCCACTTCGCCGTGTCTAACCGCGAAGTGATGATGACCACGAAGCTGGAAGGCGGGAAAACGCGCTTCCTGCCGTTCAACCGGGGCAACAAGGGCGGCGCGGGGAACGTCGCCGATGGTCCCGGCCACCCGACAGCCTATCTTTGGGAAGAGGTCTGGCAGCGCGACAGCTGGCTCGAACTGATCGGCCGCTACATGATCGCGAAGCGCGACAAGAAGAAGCAAATCACCACGGTGATCTTCCCGCGCTATCATCAGCTCGACGCGACGAGGAAGCTGCGTGAGCAGGTGCGCGCCGAAGGGGCCGGCGGGCGCTTCCTGATCCAGCACAGCGCCGGATCGGGCAAGACCAACTCGATCGCCTGGTCAGCGCACTTCCTTGCTGACCTGCATGACGAGAACGATCAAAAGGTGTTTTCGAGCGTGATCGTGGTCTCTGACCGCAACGTGATCGACGCACAGCTGCAAGAAGCGTTGTTCGAGTTCGAGCGCACCAAAGGTGTCGTCGCGACCATCACGAGCGACAGTGGTAGCAAGAGCGCTGCGCTGGCTGATGCTCTCGATGCGGGCAAGAAGATCATCGTCTGCACCATGCAGACATTCCCCTTTGCATTGGAGGCTGTGCGAGAACGCGCAGCGACCGATGGCAAAAAGTTCGCCGTGATCGCCGACGAGGCGCACAGCAGCCAAGCCGGCGAGACCGCCGCGAAGCTCAAGGCTGTGCTGTCACCCGAAGAGATCGAGGAGTTAGGCGATGGTGGCGAGGTAAGCGCGGAAGATGTTCTCGCCGCGCAAATGGCCGCGCGTGCAGCCGAGGATGGCGTGACCTATGTTGCTTTCACAGCGACGCCAAAGACGAAGACGATGGAGCTGTTCGGGCGCAGGCCGAACCCTGATGCACCGGCGAGCGAAGACAACAAGCCGGGTCCATTCCACGTCTACTCGATGCGGCAGGCGATCGAGGAAGGTTTCATCCTCGACGTGCTGAAGAATTACACGCCCTACAAGCTTGCCTTCAAACTCGCCAGCGGCGGGCAGGAATGGGACGAGATGGAAGTCGAGAAGAGCGCGGCCATGAAAGGCATCATGCGCTGGGTTCGGCTGCACCCTTACAACATCTCGCAGAAGGTCCAGATTGTAGTCGAGCATTTCCGCGAGAACGTCGCGCCCTTGCTGGAAGGGAAGGCCAAGGCGATGGTTGTGCTTGGAAGCCGTCTGGAAGCCGTCAGATGGCAATTGGCGATCGAAGCCTACATCAAGTCCCAAGGCTACAAAATGCGCACCCTCGTGGCGTTTTCGGGCGAGGTGAACGATCCAGACAACAAGGGCGAGAGCTTCACGGAGACAAGCGCGAAACTGAACCCCGGTCTGCGTGGTCGCGACATTCGCGATGCCTTCAACGACGAGGAATGCAAGCTGCTGCTCGTCGCTAACAAGTTCCAGACCGGGTTCGACCAACCGCTTCTGTGCGGCATGTATATCGATCGTCGGCTGGCAGGTATTCAGGCGGTGCAAACGCTATCGCGACTGAATCGCTCGCACCCCGGTAAGGACACCACATACATCCTCGACTTCGTGAACAGCTCCGAGGAGGTGCTGGCGGCCTTCAGGCAATATTACGAGACAGCAGAGATCGAGGCAGAGACCGACCCGAACCTAATCTTCGATCTGCGCCAGAAGCTCGATGCTTCGGGTCACTACGACCAGTTCGAGATCGACCGGCTGGTAGCAGTCGAACTTGATGCCAATGCGACACAGGGGCAGCTGATCGGCGCGATCGAACCCATCGCGCAGCGCATGCTGACGCAGTTCAGTGAGGCCAAGGATCAATACAAGGCGGCAATCGACACAAAGGACAAGACTGCCGCGAACGAGGCCAAGGAAGAGATGGACGTGCTGCTTCAGGTGCGCGGCGACATGGCCGCCTTCACACGCATCTATGCCTTCTTGTCCCAGATTTTCGACTACGGCAGCACGGAGATCGAGAAGCGCTACATGTTCTACAAGCGCCTTACCCCGTTGTTGCAGTTCGGACGTGAGCGAGATGGCGTGGACCTGTCAGGAGTTCGCCTTACGCACCACAACCTCAAGAACGAGGGTGCTCGCACGCTACAGGTCGGTGATGATCGTCCTGCGCTTCCGCCGATAACCGGGGTTGGCTCTGGAGCGGTGCAGGAGAAGGAAAAGGCGCTGCTCGCGGAGATCATCGCCAAGGTCAATGACTTGTTCGACGGTGACCTAACCGATGACGATCAGCTCATCTATGTGAACAACGTGATCAAGGGGAAGCTGCTGGAGTCCGAGGAGCTGCGATCCCAGGCACGGAACAACAGCAAGACCCAATTCGCAAGTTCCCCCACCCTTTCGAGCGCCATTCTCGACGCGATCATCGATGCCATGGCCGCGCACGAAAGCATGAGTTCGCAAGCACTAAACTCGGCGAAGGTGCGCGAGGGACTGCGCGATGTGCTGTTAGGGCCAGGGCAGCTCTACGAGGAGCTGCGGAAGGACATTGAGTAGAAGAAAGCTCCGATTGAAGTGGGGTTATTTATTACAGCGACCTTCCACTGTTCGCGATGGTATCGCTGTCGCTCATGAGTATACCCATCCGAGGCGTCTCACGGCGTCCACGGAGTGTCTCATACGAGTTCGATCCCAATTGTGAGACGCTATGCTGCACTGACTCGAGGCCCCATTGAGGCAGTGAGAACCAGCACATGAGAATTGTCGGATACGCGCGCGTCAGCAGTAGCTCCCAGAACCTCGACGTTCAGCTGGAGCAGCTCGCCGACGCGGGGTGCGAGAAGGTCTTTGCGGAAAAAGTCACCGGGACCTCGCGAAATGACCGCCAAGCGCTCGCAGAATGCCTCGAATGGATTCGAGAAGGTGACACTTCAGTGGTCACGCGCCTCGATCGCCTTGCTCGCTCCGGTCGCGACCTGCACGACATCATTGCACAGCTGTCAGCGAAGCAGGTCGGGTTCCGGTGTGTGCAGCAGGGAGCGGTCGATACGACCACCAGCATGGGGAAGCTGATCCTCGGAATTCTCGGAGCAGTCGCAGAGTTCGAGACCGACATTCGTAGGGAGCGCCAACGCGAAGGCATAGAGCGCGCCAAGGCGGCCGGCGTCTACAAGGGGCGCGAGCCTTCCGTTGATGTCGAGCAGGTGCGCTCTCTTCGCCATCAGGGCTTGGGAGCAACCGACATAGCAACGAAGCTGGGGATCGCACGAGCGAACGTGTATCGGGCGCTGAAGGACGAGCCTGTCACCGCGACATAATCATGGCCAAATACGAGAAGTCCTAGAGCCTGCCGGAGTGCTCGACCCTGATGGTGCCAATCAGGCGGTATTGGGACGCACCCTGCCATCCAGTAGCGTCATTGCGGTTTGAGTGAGCGCAAGCTTGAATTTACAACCCCAGGCCCCCGATCAATTCTAATTTGACAATTCGCTTATAGAAGTATCATTATGAGCATACATTATTAACTGTATCGTCAATCCATAGGCAGACATATGAGCGTCAAGAGCACCGTAAGGCGTCAATATCAGACCAAGATAGATAGCGCCGCAGACGCCGCCGCACGAGAGTTAGCAGTGCCGCCCGAAGGATGGATCTCGACAGTGCGGAATGCCTTGGGGATCACAGGCGCACAACTAGGGCGCCTGACAGGACGAACCAGAGCCACCATATCAGCCGCCGAGAAATCTGAACGGGATGGTCGCATCACATTGCAAAGTCTCGACGCGCTGGCAGACGCGATGGATTGCAAACTGGTCTACGCTCTGTTGCCGCGCGAGGGCTCGGTAAGTGACCTACTTGAGAAGCAAGCGCGCAAGAAAGCCGAGGCCCTTGTGTCAAAGGCCAGCGCCCACATGGCACTGGAGAAGCAAGCACTCAAAGCGAAAGAACGTGAGCGCCAGGTCCAGCTATTGGCCAGCGAACTCCTTCGCGACCGACCGTCCGAAATATGGGAGCACTGATGAGTGGTATGGGCGCAGAACCGGAAGGCGCAACCCCGCTCGATCCTGATGAACTTGAAGGGCTGCGCTTCAAGCACGTCTCCACACGCGGTGAGCTGGACGAACTGGAACAGGCGAACGTGCAGAGCGGGCTAATGTGGCTCGACCGTAAGAGGAAGCACGATGTTCTCACCGAGGATGCACAACGCAAAATGCATCGCAATCTCTTCGGGGACGTATGGACATGGGCTGGCACGTTCAGAAAAACAGAGAAGAACATCGGGATCGATCCACTCCATGTCGGAGTGCAGCTTCGTTCGCTTCTGGATGACGCACGGTATTGGGCCGAGAACGGCACATATTCGCCATTGGAAGCAGCGGCGCGCTTTCATCATCGGCTCGTGTATATCCACCCGTTCCCGAACGGGAATGGGCGACATTCGCGCATCGCAACCGACGAATATCTGAAGCACCACTTCGGCCATCCACCAATTGATTGGGAAGGCGGCTTCGATCTCATTCATGACAACGACCGCAGAGACGAATACCTCAAGGCGTTGCGCGAAGCTGACCGGGGCGAATACGCACGTCTACTGGCCTTCGTCGGAGTTGAGAACGCGACCCAATGAAGAGGTGACGCGCGATCCGCTATGCCCACCCAAGCATGTCCGAAATCCGTCTACATATTTCGGACACGACGCATGACTGACAATGCAAGTTGCCAGCTCGCTTGGCAAAGAAGTTCAGCGTCACCGCTACATATTCCCCGCCCAAGTGCGGGAAGCCGAAGTTGGCGGGTCTGGCCCAATAACCTACAGCGGGGTCGTCGCCCCAGAAATCGGACCGGGGTCCAGACCCACCTCCCCTCGCGGAGAAATTGACATCTACAGCTTCCCATCGAACGGGGCGCCGTCCTTCCACATTTGTAATAGGATCACAGCCATCTTGCGGGCAACTGCAACCCGCGCCTTGATGAAATTGGTCCTCGACATAACGTCGAGCCCCCATGTTCGTAGCTTACTCTCGACCTTGCATTTAGACAGAATGAGCGTGGCCCCCATGATCAAATGACTTCGAGCCATCTTGTTACCGAACCGTCCCACTCGACCTCGATGCGCTGTTGCACCTGACTGACGGAGAGCAGGCGCGAGGCCGAGATACGGCCCGACGTCGGTATTGCGAGAGAAACGATGCGGATCGCCGATGGCGCTGTAGAACGAGAGGGCCGTCAACGGGCCTACACCCGGCATCGTCTGGAGATTGGCGCAGACATCGATGTTCCTTGCGAGACTGCTTACCTCCCGATCAAGGTCAGCGAGTTGGCTACGAAGCACCTCTCCCACCGTAACCAGTCTCATCAAGTCGGCCCGAACCGCATAGCCGAGCCTCATTCGCTCTCGCAGCACTCGTGTGACCTCGAAGCGCAGCTTCCCAGGGCTATTGCCAACACGCAAGCTCGCGCCGTGACGCTGGAGGATCGAACGGATTGCCGCATCGGTGCGTATTCGGCTGTTGAGTATCGACCTGCGAACATTCAGTTGGATCCGAATGTCATCCTGATCGGGTCGATTGATATGAATCCCCGCGCCAATTGATGCGCCCAACCGACCGAGTTCGGCCAAGCCCCGCGCATCGCTGGGATCTGTCTTTTGCCTTCGGATCGACAGGAACTTGCTCGACTTGCGCGGATCGACCACCTTTACCGGCAAGCCGCGATCAAGAAGCTTGCGCACGATATGCATGCCTACGCCAGCCTCAATCATGATGGCTTGCACCCGTTCTACACCGAGAACTCGAAGAATATCTGTGACGGCACCGGCGTTTGGGTCTCGAACAGCTTCGAGAAGGACGGTCCCAGCTCGGTCGAGAATACAAATTGCACATTCAGCGTGGCCAGCATCAATGCCTACCCAGTAGTCAGTATCGGCTATCACCGCCTTCCTCCCGACCCAATTCGACCTTCGCGCGCTGTCAAAGAAGTGGACCGCTTTCGAGTAGGAATTGCCCTATTCATCGAAGGAAATGCATAGGATGGAGTAGGATGAAGAACGGCGAGATACGAAACCGGCTAGAACTGCTCATACAGGAGCACGGCGAGACCTACGCATCAGTATCTCGCCTGCTTGGGCGCAACAGCTCATACATCCAGCAATTCATGAAACGGGGAAGCCCAGCGCGGCTTGACCAGGCAGATGTTGTGAGGCTTGCGGCATTCTTTGATGTCGCTGTTCGAGAGCTAGGGGGAAAGGAGGGGAATAGTAAGAAAGCATCGACGCCCGTGGTCTTGCCAGTGAGCATGTTCACCGATGGCGCGGGCAAGCCACAACGAAGGCGACTGGTGGATCGGAACTGGCTGGCACAAATCAGCTCGGAACCTGCGGGGGTCGAGGTGGTGGTCGTAGAAGGACACGCGATGTCCCCGACCGTCAGTGAGGGCGATGAAGTCTACATTCAATTGCTCGGTCGCCGCGAAGCACTTCACGACGGACTGTATGTGATACGCGGTGCGCACGAACATTTGATCCGAAGAGTGGCTCTGGAGCCGAGAAAAGGCCGATACTCGATCCTGACCGACAGCCCAGACTTTCCCAATTGGACGAACCTACCGCGTCGAGGCTTCGAGGTCGTCGGACGGGTGATATGGATTGGGAAGCATGTGCCCTAGACAGCACCGCGAGACTTCGAGCCTGAGTGCTGGGAAAGTTTACAGCAGCTTCACAAGCCATTGAAAACAAATGGGTCGATTTGGCATCAGTTTACAGCAAAAAGCCCAGATTTCTGCGGTTGTCGTCAGCTTGGGAAGCTGCTGCTCTACCATTGAGCTACACCCGCGAGGCGGCGCGGCGCTTGCCACGGAAGGCGCGCGCCGGTCAATACAAACCGGCGCGGGCAGCGAAAATCGCGCGCCCGGGGTTTAACGCCGGCCCTTTCCCGGTAGAAGGCCGCCATGACGAACACGCGCGAGTGGGTTAACTGGGCCATCGGCCGCATCGAGGCCGATTTCAACCGATCCGCCGACACACATCTCATACCGCTGCCGGTTCCCGCGCTGCCCGATATCGCGATCTATCTCAAGGACGAGTCGAGCCATCCGACCGGCAGCCTCAAGCACCGGCTTGCCCGGTCGCTGTTCCTTTATGGCCTGTGCAACGGCTGGATCTGCGAAGGCACGCCGGTGGTCGAGGCATCGAGCGGCTCGACCGCCGTGTCCGAAGCCTATTTCGCGCGCATGCTGGGCCTGCG
>NZOF01000016.1 GCA_002695185.1 Erythrobacter sp. | reverse complement strand
TGATTTCTATGAGTGCCATCTGATCTCCGTTCGCCCCACGCGTGTGGTTGGGGTGTACTGTATCTTCATTCCCGCGCTCAGCGGGGCGCCGACAGGCTCAGCCCGAACGGGTTGGGGATGTCGTGCTATGTTCCCGTGGCCCATACCGTGGGGCTGGGGCTTATTTCCAGTGCTTTTGCCCCTCCCGGGTTTCCCTGTCCGTCATTGCGAGCGACCGGAGGTCGCGCGGCAATCCATGGAGAGACCGTCAGGCAGGCGCGGCGCCAATGGATCGCCGCGTCGCTGCGCTCCTCGCGATGACGGGGGTGGTGGGTGGTTGGCTTTTCTTACTCGCCATTGCGAGCGACCGGAGGTCGGGCGGCAATCCACGGAGAGACCGTCAGCCACGCGCGGCTCCCAAAACACTCACCCTCGAACGATTACTTCGCGACGCTCCACACGGTATCGCCCACGCTTACTTCCAGCGCCTCTGCGCAGATGCGGTCGATCGCCACCGTGTCGTCGTCGCCGAAGTCCCGCATGCCGTAGGCGGATTTGAAGCTGCCGAGGCTGCCCGTGGCTATCAGCGCCTTTTCGCCGATGTCGAGATCGGTATCCACCACGCGCGCCGGAATGGCCGAGGCGATGCTTTTCACATTGTCAGTGCGCGCGGTCATGCTCGGGCCGCCGTCGAAAATATCGACATAGCCTTCGGCCGCGAAGCCTTCGTTTTCCAGCATCCGCATGGCGGCGCGGCCGCTGGGGTGGGGCACGCCGATGACCTTGCGGGCTTCATCGCTCAGCATTTCGACATAGACCGGGTGCTTGGGCATCAGATCGGCGATGAACTGGTTGCCATTGGTGGCGTTGAAATAATCGGCTTCCTGAAAGGTCATGCCGAAGAATCGGCCCGCCACGCCGTCCCAGAAGGGGGAGCCGCCGCGATCGTCGATCACGCCGCGCAGTTCGGCCAGGATCCGGTCGGCAAAGCGCGCGCGGTGCATGGCGATGAAGAGATAGCGGCTGCGCGCCAGCAGCAGGCCGTGCCCGCCCGCGCGTTCGCCCGGATGCAGGAACAGCCCGCCGACTTCGGAAGACCCCTCCAGATCGGTGACGAGGCTGAGCAGTTCGGCGCGCACCGTGCGGTCGAGTTCCTGGCTGTGCTGCGTCAGCGTGTTGAGGCGATAGGAATAGAAGGGCCATTGCTGCCCGACCTGGCTGAAGATCTGGCAGGTGCCGCGCACCTGGCCGGTTTCCATATTCTCCAGCACCAGCGTGAACTGGTCGTCGCCCAGCGTATCGTCAGTGCGCGAGAACGCCTGATCGGCGCGTTCCAGCTTGCGGGTCAGCGCATCGCGATCGGGCGGCAGATTGGTGAATCCGCCGCCGGTCAGCTTGGCCATTTCGTAAAGATGTTCAAGGTCGTCGAGATGCGCGGCGCGCAGGCGGAAGCTCACAAATACTCTCCGGTGGAAAGCTTCGACAGGACCAGCGCGCTCAAGGCCGCGCGTTCCCGAAGCGAAGGAACGATCATGAATTCGTCTGGCGAATGGATGGCCCCGCCGCGCACGCCCATGGTATCGACCACGGGGACCCCGGTGGCGGCGATATTGTTGCCATCGCACACCCCGCCGGTGGGTTTCCAGCCGATGGTCTGGCCCAACTCGGCCCCGCATGCCTTGACCAGATCGAAGAGCCGCTGCGCCTTCTCATCCACCGGCTTGGGCGGGCGGGTCACGCCGCCGTGGCGATGCACGCCAACTTCATGGCCGGTTTCGATCGCCTTCAGGATGGTGTCGAGCTCGCCATCGAAGCGGTGCATGGCATCGGTGGATTTGGGGCGGATGTTGAAGCGCAGGATCGCCAGATCGGGCACGACATTGTTGGCCGCGCCGCCTTCAATCTTCGCCGGATTGACGGTGATGTCTTCGGCCTCCAGCGCCTTGATCCTCAGGACCAGATCGCTTGCGGCGACGATGGCGTTGCGGCCATCGTGCGGATTGCGTCCGGCATGGGCGCTGCGCCCGGTGATGGTGATCGAATAATTGCCCGTGCCCCCGCGCGCATGGGCCAGCGTGCCATCGGGAAGGGCGCTGGGTTCATAGGTCAGCGCGGCATATTTACCCCTGGCCAGTTCCTCGATCAGGCCGCGGCTGGCGAGGCTGCCGGTTTCCTCGTCCGAATTAATCATCACATCGTAACCGACACGGTCGGCGCTATCCATGCCCTCGAACGTTTTCAGCGCGTGGAGAATGACGTTGAGGCCGCCCTTCATGTCGGCGGTGCCGGGGCCGTTGATGGTGTCATCGCCGAGCCAGGTGACATCCTGAAACGGGTGATCGACGGGGAAGACGGTGTCCATATGGCCGGTCAGCACGAAGCGCCGCGTGGCATCGGGGCGCACGCGCAGGACCATGTGCTGGCCATGCGGTTTTTCGAATTCGCGCCCTTCGGCGGAAATCGCCGTCACCGTGGCGGGATCGACCAGTTCCACATCGCCGGGCAGGGCGGAAAAGGCATCGGCCAGTATCCCGGCCATCTTTTCCAGCCCGCCGATATTGGCCGTGCCGGTGTTGATGGCGGCCCATTGCTGCACCTCGCGCAGCATGGTGTCCGCATCGATCGTGTCGAGAAGGGCTTGGGGGGCGTGGTCCGGTTTCATTGGCAACTTCCTTAGTCGTGACAGGCTTCAAGTCCCCCCCCGCCACACACGCGGCGGGCAGGCACGCCTTGCATTCGTCAACGGGGGGCGGCATAGACCGTGCCACTCCTCCCCGGGTTCACATCGTCAAGTTACAGACTACCCAGAGGAGTTCCATGACCCATTATGTGACGCGCGCCGGTATCGAAATCGACCCTGCGCTGGCCGCTTTCGTCGAACGCGATGTCCTGCCGCCGCTGGGCCGGGATGCGGACGGGTTCTGGCAGGGGCTGGCTGCGCTGCTGGGCGAATTCGTGCCGCGCAATGCCGCGCTGTTGCAGACGCGCGAAGCGCTGCAGGCGAAGATCGACGCATGGCATATCGAACGCGCGGGCCAGCCCCACGATGCGGGCGCCTATCGCGCGTTTCTGGAAGAGATCGGCTATCTGGTGCCCGAACCGGGCGATTTCACCATCGGCACGCAGAATGTCGATCCCGAGATTGCCACCATGGCGGGGCCGCAACTGGTCGTGCCCATCCTCAATGCGCGCTTCCTGCTGAACGCGGCGAACGCGCGCTGGGGCAGCCTGTATGATGCGCTCTATGGCACCGATGTGTTGGATGCGCCGCCGGCCCGGCCGGGTGGCTATGACGCGGAACGCGGCGCGGCGGTGATTGCCGAAGCGCGGCGCTTCCTCGACGAGACGCTGCCGCTGGCGGAAGGAAGCTGGGCGGATATTTCTGGGCCTGACGATATCGCGCTGCGCGACGAGGGGCAGCGGGTGGGTGCCACCGCAAAGGGCCTGCTGTTCCGCAACAACGGCCTCCACATCGAGGTGCAGTTCGACCGCGAGAGCGCCATCGGCAAGACCGACCGGGCGGGGATTTCCGACGTGGTGCTGGAAGCCGCGCTCACTACTATCGCCGATTGCGAGGATTCGGTGGCGGCAGTGGATGCCGAGGACAAGCTTCTCGCCTATCGCAACTGGCTGGGCATCATTCGCGGCGATCTGGCGGAAAGCTTCGAGAAGGGCGGGCAGACGCTGACCCGCGAACTGGCGGGCGATCTTACCTATACCGATGCTTCGGGCACCACGTTCCGCCTCCCGGGCCGCAGCCTGATGTTCGTGCGCAACGTCGGCCATCTGATGACCAATCCGGCGATGCTGTGGAAGGGTGACGAGATCCCGGAAGGCATTCTGGATGCCGTGATGACCAGCGCGATCTCGGCGCAGGATGTCGCGGGGCTGGGCAGATACGGCAACAGCCGCAAGGGCAGCATCTATATCGTGAAGCCCAAGATGCACGGGCCCGAGGAATGCGCCTTCACCAACGATCTGTTCGCTACGGTGGAGGATCTGCTCGACCTGCCGCGCAATACGATCAAGGTCGGCGTGATGGACGAGGAACGGCGAACTTCGGCCAATCTGGCCACCTGCATCCATGCGGTGAAGGACCGGATCGTGTTCATCAACACCGGCTTCCTCGACCGGACGGGGGACGAGATCCACACGTCGATGCGGGCCGGCCCGATGATGCGCAAGGGCGAAATGAAGAATGCCGCCTGGCTGAAAGCCTATGAGGCGCGCAATGTCGGCATCGGACTGAAGCATGGCCTTTCGGGCCGCGCGCAGATCGGCAAGGGCATGTGGGCCGCGCCCGATCTGATGGGGCAGATGATGCTGGAGAAGATCGGCCACTTGCGCGCCGGGGCCAACACCGCCTGGGTGCCGAGCCCGACGGCGGCAACGCTGCACGCGATCCATTACCACCGCGAAGATGTGTTCGAGATCCAGCAGGGCTTGCCCGATGCGGCGGCGCTGGAGGAGCTGCTCACCATCCCGCTCGCCGATGGCACCAACTGGTCGGAAGACGAGATTGCAGAGGAGCTGGACAACAATTGCCAGGGCCTGCTCGGCTATGTGGTGCGCTGGGTCGACCAGGGCGTCGGCTGTTCCAAGGTGCCCGACATCAATGACGTGGGCCTGATGGAAGACCGCGCTACCTTGCGCATTTCCAGCCAGCATATCGCCAACTGGATGCTGCATGGCGTAATCTCGCAAGATCAGGTGATGGACAGCCTGCGCCGCATGGCCGCCAAGGTGGACCAGCAGAACGCAGGCGACCCGCTTTACGAACCGCTGCTTGAAAACGAGGACGGCGCGGCCTTCAGCGCGGCGAAAGACCTGATCTTCAAGGGGGTGGAACAGCCCAGCGGCTATACCGAACCCCTGCTTCACCGCTGGCGCCAGCAGAAGAAAATGGCGAGCGGGTGAATTCATCAAGCAACTGGTAAAGTTTATGCGTTAAGACGGCGGTCACTTTATCTGAGGGATCGCGAAGCTTGACCGTCAATACCAAGGCACAGCGCCGTGAGGAGCGGGTGGACTTGCTCGTCCGCGCAAGTTTTCTTGCGTCCGAAGGTGGCGGCGCGGTCCGGCTGTGCAACATCTCCGCGCTGGGTGCGCTGATCGAGGGCGAGGGCCTGCCCGCCGTGGGCAATGCCGTGGAATTGCGGCGCGGGCCGCTGTCGGTCAACGGCAAGGTGGTGTGGCGCGCGGCCGATCAGGCAGGCATTTCCTTCGACGAACGGACCGAGGTCACCGCCTGGTTTCCCGATGCCCCGCCGCAAGACTCGGTCGATCGCGCCTTCCAGCGAATCCTCGAAGAGTTCAGCCGGCGCGAAAGCGGCAAACCGCAGCCCGCCTCGCTTGCGCCGACGCACAATTCGGTCATCACGGTCGACGATATGAAGCGCGTGGCCCATTCGCTCGACGATCTGGCCGATGCGCTGTCCGACGACATGAATGTGGTAATGCAGCATGCCGAAAAGCTGCAGGTGCTCGACATTGCGGCGCAATTGCTGCGCAAACTCGCCAGCGGGGACTGAGCTTAGGGGTTTAGCCCTGCGCCTTGGTCAGCGCTCTGGCCAGCGCGATGAAATCGCCGACTTCCAGCGTTTCGGCCCGCCGCTGCGAGTCCACGCCGAGCGTTTCCAGCGCCTCCACCGCGCCCGGCAGGCCCTTCAGACTCTGGCGCAGCATCTTGCGCCGTTGGCCGAAAGCGGCCTCGGTCACACGTTCGAGCATTCTGGCCGATACACCATCGGGCATGGCGGCGGGTTCGACATGGACGATCGCGCTCATCACCTTGGGCGGGGGCGTGAAGGCGCTGCGATGGACCTTCATCGCCAGCCTTGCCTGCGCGCGCCACTGCGCCAGGATCGCCAGCCGACCATAGGCCGAGGTGCCGGGCTTGGCCGCGATCCGCTGGGCGACTTCCTGCTGGAACATCAGCGTCAGCGAGGTCCACAGCGGAGGCCATTCCTCGCCCCCCAGCCAGCGTGTGAACAGCGCAGTCCCCACATTATAGGGCAAGTTGGACAGGATGGCGAAAGGCTCGCTCCCCATGATCTCCGCATGGTCGAGCTTGAGCGCATCGCCCTGGATCACGCGCAGCTTGCCGGGGTAGGCGGCTTCCAGTTCCGCCAGCGCAGGCAGGCAGCGGCTGTCCATTTCGATGGCGGTGACATCCGCACCTGCACGAAGCAAGGCGCGTGTCAGACCGCCGGGACCAGGACCGACTTCGAGCACTTTGCGCCCGGACAGATCGCCGGGCAGTGCGGCTATGCGGTCGAGCAATTGCTCGTCGAACAGGAAATTCTGGCCTAGCGCCTTGCTGGCGGAAAGGCCGTGGCGCGCGATCACCTCGCGCAAGGGCGGAAGGTCAGCCATGGCCTGCGCGCCGTGCCGCCATTTGGCCAGCCATCTTCAAAGCGGCTATCATCGCACCGGGATCGGCGATGCCCTTGCCCGCGATATCGAAGGCGGTCCCGTGATCGGGGCTCGTCCGCACAATGGGCAGGCCCAAAGTGACATTCACGCCCTCGTCGAAATCGATGGCTTTGATCGGGATGAGCGCCTGATCGTGATACATGGCCAGCGCCGCGTCATAGGTCTGGCGCGCACGCGGCGTGAACAGGGCATCGCCGGGATGGGGGCCGGTTACGGACAGCCCTTCGCTGCGCAATTGCGCGATGGCCGGTTCGATCACGGTCGCCTCTTCCTTGCCGAACCGCCCCTGTTCACCGGCATGCGGGTTGAGGCCGCAGATGGCGATGCGTGGTGTTTGAATTCCGAAATCGCGGCGCAGTGCCGCGGCGACAATCCGCGCCCGGCGCACAATCATATCCTGCGTGAGAAGTTTTGGCACATCCGCAAGGGCGCAATGCACGGTGAGCGGAACCGTGCGCAGGCTGGGGCCCGCCAGCATCATCACTGTGTCTTCCCGCTTGCAGCCACAGGCATCGGCAAGAAATTCGGTCTGGCCCGGCTGGGTAAAACCAACCTTCGCCAGTTCGCCCTTCGCAATCGGAGCGGTGACGACGCCGTCGGCCTGATCGTCCGCAGCCAGCCGGGTGGCTTCGGTCAGCGAATGCAGCGCCAGCCGGGCACCATGCGGATCCGGCGATCCGGGGCGATACTCGCACTCTTCCTCGCCCAGAACAGGGAGGGCATCCGGAAAGACGGCGGGCGCTTCGGCAGCCTCCCTGATGTGGGCAACCTCGATCGCAATGCCGCGCCGTTCGGCCGCCTGACGCAGGACGTCAGCGCCGGCGATCACAAAAAAAGGAGGCACGGCCCCGTCCTGACGACGCGACCATGCCTCCACAATGATTTCAGGCCCGATCCCGGCCGGATCGCCGAGCGACACGGCCAATGGGAGCGGCGCCATCGTCAGTTATATTCGATGTAGGCGTCGTTGCGCAGATCGCGCAGATAACGCTGGGCGGCCTTGTTGGTACGCTCGTCCTCGAGCTGCGCCATGAGCTGGTCGAAATTCGGACCTTCGGCCGTTTCGGGATCGTCCCTGCCGCACAGCATGAGCACGCGCACGCCTTCCTCGACCGAACCGAAGGGCGGGGTAGTCTCGCCGATCTGGAGGCCCAGAACGATGTTCTGCAACTGCTCCGGCAAGGAACGGGCGCGGATCTGATCGTTGGTGACCACGCTGGCGCCCAGCGCTGCGGCGGTTTCATCGGCACTGCCGCAGCCGCGCATGGACTGCACGCCGCCGAGGAAGGCCTGAAGCTTGGCCTGGTTCTGCGCCTCGGGTGCAGCCGGATCGAAACCGATCTGGATCTGCTTGAGGCTGAGCGTGGCATCGCGCGGATCGGCCATCAACCCCTGGCGCTTGTCGCGCAGATAGACGATCCAGTAGCCGCCGGGAATCTTAAGCGGTCCGACCAGCTGGCCGGGTTCCATCTGGTCGACGATGGTTTCAAGCTGGGGATCGCCCAGCTGGGGGAGCCTGATCCAGCCCAGATCGCCGCCGACGGCCGCCGTCGATGCTTCCGAGAACTGGCGCGCATAGGCAACGAAGCTGCCGCCCTGGCGCAGCTGTTCCATGATCTTGGCGGCATTGGCTTCCACCGCCGCGTCGTTTTCAGGCGTGGCCGACTGGAAGATTTCCCAGACCCAATATTCATTGGTGCCCTTGGATGCTTCCAGCCGCTCCATCATCTCGTTCACTTCTTCGGCAGAGACATTGACGAAGAAAGAGACCTTCTGGCGCAGCAGGCGCTGCCAGGCGAGTTCGCCCCTGATCTGACGCTTGAGCGAGGCAGCCGAAGAACCGACGCTGCCGAGATATTGGTCCATATCCTCGACGCGCTGATTGTTCTGCGCGGCCACGCGGGCGAAGGTCTGGTCCACCTCTGCGTCTGAGATCACGATGTCTTCGGCTTCCGCCGCCTGGATCTGCAAGGTTTCGTCGATCAGATTGCGCAGCACCTGGGAGCGGACGCGCTCCATCTCTTCCGGCGGAAGTTCGGTGTCGTTGGCATTGACCAGCAGGGCGACGCGCTGATCCAGATCGGTGCCGGTGATGACGTGGCCGTTGACCACGGCAGTGGCGCGGCGGACGTTCGGATTGGGATTGGCCAGCAGAGTCGGCTGGTCGGGCAGGCCGAGCGGATTGGCTTCGACCGCCTGGCCATCGGCCTGCGCGTGCAGGCCGGGCGCGCCGAGTGCGAGACCCACCGCTGCGGTCAAACCCATGAATTTCGATACGATATGTGCGTTCACGCTTGTATTCCCTTACGGCGCCATGTTTGCGCCCGGATAGCCTGCGGTTTGGCCCCGAAAGGCTTAACCGTAGCTGATTGCGCGTGGCGGATAGCGGGTTTGGCCCGTGCTGCCAACATCGCGGCCTTATCGGAAGCCCAGATTCTTCAAGCTGAAGTAGAGCTGGAAGGTATCGCCCCGGCGCGCATCCCCTGCGGAGATGTAGTCCCGCCGCCAGGTGGCGCCCATTTCCAGGCAGTCGTCCTGATAGGCGACCCCGAGGCGGGTGCGGATGGGCTGGAAGCCGTCGCTGGTGAGCGTGGGGTCCTCCTCGCGGTCGGTCAGGTTGAATACGCCCGAACCGAACACCGACCAGTAATTGGCGAAGGCAACGCGCACCGCGGCGCGCAATTCCTCGCGGTCCTGCAGGTCTTCCACGGTGTCGATATTGCGGTTGAGCCGGAGATAGCCGATTTCGGCATAGGTACGGCTGGTGCCGACCGTCGCGTCGAATTCGTTGCGGCGCACGGCAAAATTGTCCTTGTCCAGCCGGTAACGGTGGGCAAGCTTGAGGAAATCGCGATAGCGCACTTCCGTCCGGCCCACGAAATCGCTGACCCGTTCGGACAGGCCGGTGCCATCGGGGAAAATGTCGCGATCGGCATCGAGGCGATAGGACTGGCCAAGCGTGGTGAAGATTTCCACGCCCGGGCGGCGCAGCTTCCAGTCGAAGCCGTAAGTGACGCGCGCGCCATCTTCCACCCGGTCATATCCGGGGAAGCGGTTCAGCGCGAAGAGGTTCGAGTCCTCCAGATCGATCGCCCGCGCGTCCTCGTTCGGAATGGCGAGGTTCTTGATTTCCGGCGTGGCGACCAGTTGCAGGCGCGGGGTGAAGACCTGCTCGAAGCCGGCGACGCTGCCGACAAAGGGCCATTCCACATCGGCGGCGGCCAGTGCGACGCCGCGCGTCTGCCACCCTGAATCGCCGCGATAATAGGGGTTCGGGTTCTCGAGATTGTCGTCCGAGTGATAGACATCGCCGCGCAGCATGCCGGTCAGCGTGAAGACCTGACCCATCCCGGTGATGCTTCGCCGCGACCATTCCGCCCTGGCGAATGCGCGCTGCGTATCCTGTCCGATATCGCGCGTGACAGCCATGGTGTTGAGCTGAAGATCGATCTGGCCATCGAGCACGGGTTCGGCAAGGCGGCGGCGATAATCCACCAGCGGCAGGGCCACGGGAACGGTGTCCTGATCCTGGTTCAGGCGGAGGGTCTGCGTGGCCCAGCCTTCGACCGCGAAATAGGAATCGGCATCCATCCGCTCGAGGCTGAGGTGCGAGCGCAGCCGGTCGTCGCGGCTGATATCGTAGCGCCGCAGGAAGGTCTTGTCGGTGGCCAGCCTGAGCGAGCTGGTCAGGCTCCATTTCGGGGTGAACTGGAACTTGCCGTTCGCGAAAACATAACCGCGCGGATCGGCCTGCGACGAGGTCTCTTCCCCGGTGAAGTTGGAAATGCGGCGGCTGTGCGTGGCATAGCCGGTGATCTGGTATGCGCCCTTGCCGGTCAGGTGCCGCCACTGGGCCGACACCATCGGCGCGGTCTTCGAGAAGACATAGCCGGACAGCGTCAGGTCGCGATTGTCCCCCAGGCGCATGTAATAGCTGCCCGATACCTCGACCCCGTTGCTTTCCGAAACGCGGACATCGGGTACGAGAAAGCCCCCCACGGCCCCGCCATCGGTGCGCACGGACAGGCCCGGAAGCGGAAGCAGGCGCTGGCCGAACACTTCCAGATAGGCTCCCGTGAAGCTGACCTTGGCCTCTGCCGGGTCGTAGGTCACGCGGTCGGCTGTGATCCGCCAGCTGGGTTCCTTGTCGCAGCCCTGTGGGGTCACGACGTCGCAGGCGCTGTAGGCCGCTTCCTCCAGCGCGATCGTGCCGTCGCTTTCGCGAATGCCGCGATTGGCCGCGAGGCGGCCGCCCTGACGCAGCGCGAGCAGCAGGTCTTCCATCGCCCCTGCTTCGAACTCGTCGGTCAGCTCCACACTTTCGGTGAAGAGCTGGTTGCCGTTCTCGTCCACGAAGCGGACATTGCCGGTGGCGGTGATGAGGCCGGTGCGCTGGTTCCAGGTGACGCTGTTCGCACGCAGCGACCGGTCACCCGACTGCAGCACGACGTCTCCCTCTGCCGTGGTGGTCTCGCCATCGGAATCGTAGCTTAGGATATCGGCAGCAAAGGATATCTGCCGCTCGCCCGCCGCGTTGAATTCGGGGCTGGGGGCGGGCAGATCGCCATCGCTGGCGATCACGACCGGCTCTTCGCTGTCCTGAACGGGCGCGGGCAGGTCGGTGGGGTTCTCGCCTTCTGGTTGTTCCACGGTTCCGGCACCGGTGGCAGCGCCATCCTGCGCAAGGCCCGGCGCGGCATGGCACAGGGCGAACCCGGCCACTGCGGTGCCGAGAAGATGCATCACGTGATTCGACGGAAGGGCGCGGTCACGGTGCATGGCTTGCCTATCGCACCGGCCACGCCTAATCGCAATCGCGTTCGTTCGGGACTTGCAGCTTTCGGGCGCGTCCCGCTCATTAGAGAATTCTGGAGAATCCATGCACATTCAGTTCAATCAGTCCCGTCCGCAAGGCGCGCGCCTAATTGCGCATGTGGTCGACAAGGGCAAGCTTCCTTCTGCCACCAATGCCGCGATGCGCGCAGGCGCAGAGGCAGCGCGTTTCCGCGGCAACACCGGCCAGACCTTCGACGGCTTCGTCGAAGATGGGGGCGAGGTTGCCCGGCTGGCACTGGCCGGCGCAGGCGAAAAGAATTCCGACGCCCGTCTCGCCAATCTGGAAAAGGCCGGCGCTGCGCTGGCCGGTAAATACCAGTCGAGCGGCGACAAGGAACTGGTGCTCGACCTGACCGAAAGCGACCTGTCAGCAGACGAAGCGGCGCACGTCCTGCTCGGCCTGCGGCTGCGCAACTGGCGGTACGATATCTATCGCACCAAGATGAAGGACGATCAGAAGATCACGCTCGAAAGCGTGACCGTGGTCGGCGGCCCGGACGGTATCGAAGATGCCTGGACCGAAGCATCCGCGCTGGCAGAAGGCGTGGAATTCACGCGTGAGCTGGTCACCGAACCGGCCAACATCATCTATCCCGAAAGCTTCGTGGCCCGTTGTAAGGAACGGTTCGAAGGGACCGGCGCCGAACTCGTCGTGCTCGACGAAGCGCAGATGGAAGAACTCGGCATGGGGTCGCTGCTCGGCGTCGGGCAGGGTTCCTCGCGCGAATCGCGCATCCTCGCGATCCGCTGGAACGGCGGCGGCAGCGAAGCGCCTACCGCATTCGTCGGCAAGGGCGTGACCTTCGACACCGGCGGCATCTCGATCAAGCCGGGACCCGGCATGGAAGACATGAAGTGGGACATGGGCGGCGCCGGCGCAGTTGCTGGCGGCATGCTGTCGCTGGTCAAGCGCAAGGCGAAGGCCAATGTCGTGGGCGTCATGGGCCTGGTGGAAAACATGCCCGACGGTAACGCACAGCGTCCGGGCGATGTGGTCACCTCCATGAGCGGCCAGACCATCGAAATCCTCAACACCGACGCCGAAGGCCGCCTCGTGCTGGCCGATGCGCTGCACTGGACCCAGACCGAGTTCAAGCCTGCGCGTATCGTCGATTTCGCCACGCTGACGGGTGCGATCATCATTTCGCTGGGCAATGAATATGCCGGTCTGTTCTCGAACGACGACACGCTGTCCAAGGAACTGGCCGACGCTGGCGAGGCCGTGGGCGACAAGGTGTGGCGCATGCCGATCGGGAACGCTTACGACAAGCTGATCGACAGCCCGATCGCCGACATGAAGAACATCGGCGGCAAGGGTGCAGGCTCGATCACGGCCGCGCAATTCCTCCAGCGCTTCATCCTCGACGATACGCCATGGGCCCATATCGACATTGCCGGCACGGCATGGTCGGACAAGCCCGGCCGTACCTGGGGCAAGGGTGCAACCGGTTTCGGTGTGCGCCTGATCGACCGCCTGATCGCGGATACGGCAGAAGGCTGAGGCGGCAACAGCGTCATGGCGAAGATGAGGCGCAAGGCAGACCTTCCGACAAAGGTCTGCGCAACTTGCGGCCTCAGTTTCGCCTGGCGCAAGAAATGGGCGCGCGACTGGGACAATGTCCGCTATTGTTCCGAACGGTGCCGCCGGACCAAATCCGGTGAGGGCTAATCTTCATTAAGCAGCGGAGCGGTAGGACATAGATATGCGTGTCGATTTCTATCAGCTCAGCCGCGATCCGGTGGATGTGACGGTGGGCAAGCTTGCTCGCAAGGTTTTGCAGGCGGGCGAACGCCTGGTTGTCGTGGCCGAAGATGCCGAGGTGCGCGAGGGCCTTTCGCAGACATTGTGGGGCCAAGGCGGCGGCGCATTTTTGGCCAATGGCCCGGTCGATGGCCCCCATGCATCGCGCCAGCCGATCCTCCTGTCTGCGGATTGCGCGGCACCGAACGATGCCCGCATGGCCATCCTTGCCGATGGAAAATGGCGCGAAGAGGCGACTGCGTTCGACCGTGTGATGCTATTGTTCGATGCCGACGCGACCGACAATGCCCGCACACTGTGGCGCGATCTTGCCGCAAGAGACGCCATCGACAACCGCATCTTCAAGCAGACACCGGAAGGCGGCTGGCGCGAAGGCCGCTGAATTTGCAGGAACCCGCCTGCCTCTCGCCCGTCGAGAGAGCATGAGACATCTGCTTCCCGTCATCCTTATTCCCGCCCTGACCTTGTCTGCCTGCACCAAGGCGGATGAGGAGGATGCTGGCGAGGGTGAGCGGGAAGAGATTGCAGAGCCCATCGGCTCTTACGACATCGATCCGGAAAGTGGCGAAGTGCGCGCAACGCTGACCGATTCCGACGGGGTGACCACAAGGATGCTTGCCGGCAGCGAGGTCGAAGCGCGCTTTCCGCCGCCGTTCACCGCTTATCCCAATGCGCAAATCACTAATACGACCTGGGTGGAGCAGGGCGAGGGTGCCTTCGTCACAGTCGAATTCACCACCCCAGATCCGCGGGCAAGCGTGGTCGATTTCTATCGCATGCAGGCGGAAGATGCCGGTATCGATGTGGAGGTGGAGGTCGACGCTCGGGAAACCACCACGCTGGGCGGCGAGAATTCGGCAGACCGGACAAGCTTTGCGCTGCAGGTCACGCGCAAGGCCCGGCAGACTGAAGGGCAGGTCAGCGTCACCAGCGGTCTGCGGTAAATCTTGCCGTCCGCGCGTGCGCACGCTAGGGGCGCGCGCGAGAACACTCTCCTAAAAATCGACAACCATATTTCGCAAGGAACTTGAACATGGCGGTTACCCGCACCTTTTCGATCATCAAGCCCGATGCCACCCGCCGCAACCTGACCGGCGCGGTTACCAAGATGCTTGAAGATGCCGGCCTGCGCGTCGTCGCATCGAAGCGTATCCAGATGACCAAGGAACAGGCCGAAGGCTTCTACGCCGTTCACAAGGAACGCCCCTTCTACGGCGAACTGGTCGACTTCATGATCTCCGGCCCGGTCGTGGTTCAGGTGCTCGAAGGTGAAGACGCCGTGAAGCGCAACCGTGACGTAATGGGCGCTACTAACCCGGCCGATGCAGACGAAGGCACGATCCGCAAGACCTATGCGGAATCGATCGAAGCCAACTCGGTCCACGGTTCGGACAGCGACGAGAACGCCAAGACCGAGATCGAATTCTTCTTCAACGAAGACGAAATCGTCGGCTGATTGCGTCCCGCATTTGAAACTTAGTTATAGTTTCGATCGGGTAAAACATATGAAATAGGCAGCGGGTACCCCCTTATGGTAAGGGTGTACCCGTTATGCTTTCCACAATCCTCAATCGGGTTAGTCAGAAGCGCCAGCGCGAAATGCTGGTGCGGGATCTGGTTTCGGCGGTAAGCCGGATGGATTATTCCAATATCGATCAGTACCTTACCGAGGATTTCCGATTCTACGATGCCACCGGCAGAAGCATCGTCGGACGGGACAGATATATCGAGGAAGATCGCCGATTCCGTGAAGCAGCCGGTCGCCCGGCAACCGTGATCGATTCGCTGGACCACAATCGCGGCGAAGTGCTTCTGAGAGGCCATCTGGAAAGCGAGATCGAAGAGATCGGCGGGCCCACCATGTGGCGCGTGCTCTTCCGAGACGGACGGATATGCTCTGCCGAAGTGACGCGGTCACTCGCCCAGATGACCCTTCCCGAATACGCCAGCCGCCAACACAGCCATTCCTCAGCCTGAAGTTTCGCGCAGAGCGGGTGCAAGCCGCGCGATCTGGGTGCGGTGCTTGCGATGATGGCCCTTCTCGGCCCGGGCAAGTTCGCCCTCCGCTGCCGTTCTGGCGAGCCGATCGTAATCCAGGCCCAGATCCCGGTAGACCCCGTCCAGCACGTGATGCGGTTGATCGTTCAGGCGGCGGAAGCAAACCCGGGAGACGGGAATATGAGCTTTGTCGAGGGCCGCTGTCATTCGCATTTCGCGTAGATCGATTTTGCGTTCCCACTCCCCCCGCAGGTCATCCTCGCTGTGACTGTCGCTCTGAAAAGCGCGCTGGCTGGCGACCATCGAAACGCTGCTCGCCAGGACTGCCTTCCGGTCACGTTCGCATAAGACGATGCGGGCATCGGGAAACTGGCCAATCAGCTCCGGCAAATCCTCGCTGAATTGCGGACATTTCAGCACCCGTGGGCGCGTGGCATTGCCGTGCCGGACGGCATCCGTCCGCAAGATCCTGCTGAATTCGCGATAGATGGGCGCAGCGTTTCGTTGTTCGCTAAAGGCGACGAAGGAAGGGATATGCCACTGCGCCTCATACGCCGCGGGAGAGAGCGCAGCGGCGAGCCAGCCGATCTCCTCATCAGTCCGGATTGAGCCGAACGGATGCATGGTTTCGAGCCACGGGTTGACGCTTCGCGCCAGAAACAGGCCGGCCCTAGCCTTCAGCGGGCGCAGGTCAGGGCGGGAAGGGACTGGATCATGGCTGTCGCAGAACCGTGTGCCGCTGAACCGTGGATCGGCTGCCAGCAGGCGCTGTACGCGCGTGGTGCCGCTGCGCATCTGGCCAAGGACGAGAATGGGGGCCGCGATGGTGGCGGTCGCAAGATCAGGCTTCTCCCGCCACAACCGGCCCAGCGCGTGCCGCTTGCGGATCGCGCCCTTCAACTGACCATAGGCCATGGTATGGCCCAGCGCGTTGAGCCGGGCTTCGCCGGTTAGCGCCGCGCACAGTTTTTCGAGCCGTAGCCGGAAATCGGCCACGTCTTCCTCGCTGCGGATGGAAATCTCGTCTTCGGCAGAAAAACCCCTGGCGCCTTCGGCCCAGAGAAAGTCGGGATCGAGCGTTGGCTTTTCAGTCCAGCCACGCGCCCACATGCCCGCGATCGCCTGGTTGGCACGCTCTGCGATTGCGGAACGCGCGAAGAGATGGGGGCGCGGCGGGCTCACTCCTGCCGGTCCTTCCAGCGCTTGTAGACTGCTTGCCCGACCTTGCGCAGGACATGGGCACCGATCAGGACGCCTACGGTAATCAGCACGGCATCGACCATATTGACCTGCTCGGTCTGCCAGCTTTCGTCGGGCTGCAAGGCGATCATACCGAAGGCGAGGATCGCGAGCAGGAAAAAGATGTAGGGGCTAAGGCGGCCCATCAGCGCTGCATTCGCAAATAGTCGTTCAGGACGCGGGGATAGAGCTGGTGTTCGGCAAAGCGGACCCGCTCGGCAAGGCTGTCTGCGGTTTCGCCCTCTCGAATCGCGACCGGCATTTGCGCCAGCACCTGTCCTGCATCGAGTTCGGGCGTGACGAGATGGACCGACACGCCGCCATGACTGTCGCCCGCATCGATCGCGCGCTGGTGTGTATCAAGCCCGGGATATTTGGGCAGTAGGGACGGGTGGATATTGAGCATGCGGCCCTGCCACTGGTGCGCGAAGCCTTCGGTCAGGATGCGCATATAGCCGGCCAGCACGATGAATTCGGCCCCCGCCTTGCGTGCGGCTTCGTCCATTGCCGCATCGTGGTCGGCGCGGCTCATCCCCTTGTGCGAGAGAGCAAAAGTCGGGATGCCTTCCGCCGAGGCCAGGGTGAGCCCTTCAGCCTCCGGATCGTTGGCGGCAACCAGTACCACCTCATAGGCAGCGTCAGGCAAAGCCGCAGCATAGAGCAGGGCAGCCATGTTGCTGCCGCGCCCGGAAATGAATATCGCGACCTTGGTCCTGGCCGGCGAAGCCGCGTCACCCAAGATGCACGGCCTCCCAATCCTCTTTCGCGGACCATGTGCCTTGCGATCCGCGAACGGTGCAGCCCTTGTCGCCTTCGACGATGCGTCCGATCGCCAGCACGTCTTCCCCGGCCTCTTCGAGACGGGTGCGGACCAGTTCGACCTTGGACGGGGCCACCGCCAGCACCATGCCGACGCCGCAGTTGAAGGTGCGCGCCATTTCGCCGGGTTCGATATTTCCCTGTGCCTGCAGGAAGGCCATCAGCCCCGGCTGGTCCCAGCCATCGGCATCTACCTCGGCATGCGCCCCTTGCGGCAGCACGCGCGGGATATTTTCGAGCAGGCCGCCGCCGGTGATATGCGCCATTGCATCGATCAAACCATCACGCACCAGCGGAAGCAGGGTCTTCACATAGATGCGCGTCGGTTCGATCAGCGTGTTGATCAGCAGCCGATCACTGTCGAACAGGGCGGGCCGGTCGAGCTTCCACTGCTTGTCTTCGGCCAGACGCCGCACCAGCGAGAAACCGTTGGAGTGCACGCCCGAGCTTTTGAGGCCGAGCAGGATGTGGCCCGGTGCCACGCGTTCACCGGTAAGCTGTTCACCGCGTTCCACCGCACCCACGCAGAAGCCTGCGAGGTCATAGTCGCCGCCTGCATACATACCGGGCATTTCTGCCGTTTCGCCGCCGATCAGCGCGCAGCCGGCCTGTTTGCACCCTTCGGCGATGCCCGCGATCACGCGTTCGGCGACGCCGTTCTCCAGCTTGCCGGTTGCGAAATAGTCGAGGAAGAACAGCGGTTCCGCGCCCTGAACGATCAGATCGTTCACGCACATGGCAACCAGGTCGATGCCGACGGTATCGTGCATGTCGGTATCGATCGCCAGCTTGAGCTTGGTGCCGACGCCATCGTTGCCTGCGACCAGCAAGGGATCCTTATATCCGGCGGCCTTGGGATCGAAGAAGCCGCCGAAGCCGCCAATCTCCCCATCGGCGCCGGGGCGCATGGTGGATTTCACCAGCGGTCCGATCGCCTTGACGAGCGCATTGCCCGCATCGATCGAAACTCCGGCCTGTTCGTAGGTGTAGGAAGGCGTGTTGCTGCTCATGTGCCAAGCCTTTTGCGCAATTCGCCTGCAATTTCCAGCATTCCCGCTTGGATTTCCGGAATGCTTTGGGCAAAAGGCCCCCGAACACCCCATGGGCATACATATTTTCTCTTCCCGTCGCGCGCGCACCGCACTCATCGCTTCAGGTCTTGCCCTGGCGGGTGGGGCCGGCTGGCTGGCGCAGGCACAGGTCGGCGGCGATCGCGGAATTGCGCCGGTTGCAGCCTCTACAGACATTCAGGTTTCCGGCATCGAAGTCGATGTCAGCGCCGACAGCGGGGTGGAAGCACGCGAAGAAGCGTGGCGCGAAGCGCAGGTGAAGGCCTGGGAAAAGCTCGACGGGCCGGACCTTCCCGAATCGCGCATCGTCAGCCTTGTGTCGGCAATCGTGATCGAAAGCGAAAGGCTCGGGCCCAAACGCTATGTCGCCACGCTGGGCGTGGTGTTCGACCGGCAGCGGGCCTCCGCCTATCTGGGCGAAGATGGCCGCGCAGCGCGCAGCGCGCCGATGCTGGTCCTGCCCGTTACCGTCTCGGGCGGCACGCAGCTCATGTATGAGCAGCGCAACCCGTGGCAGGCGGCCTGGGCCGAATATCAGGCCGGGCAGAGCCGAATCGATTATGTCCGACCGCAGGGATCGGGCGGCGAATCGCTATTGCTGACTTTCGGCCAGACCACGCGCCGCAGCCGCGTGTGGTGGAACAACATTCTCGATGAATTCGGCGCGGCGGACGTTCTGGTCCCGATTGCCAACCTGAAATATTCCTATCCCGGCGGCCCGATCGAAGGGACCTTCACCGCCCGCCATGGGCCCGACAGCGATTTCCTGACCAGCTTCACCATGCGGGCCGAAAATCCGGACGAGCTGCCCGTGATGCTGGCCAAGGCCGTGCGTCGCTTCGACAGCCTGTTCGAAAGCGCGCTTGCCTCGGGCAAGATCCAGCCCGATCCTACGCTGGATGTGAAGCCGGGCGAGCTCAATCCCGCGATCCAGCGGCTCGTCGATCTGGGCCGCAGGCTGCGCGTGCAGGACGAACAGCGCGCGCAGGCTGAAGCCGCACCGGCGCCGACGACAAGCGACGGCGCGCTGAGCACCGCGCCCATCGACCGCCCACCGCCCGAAGGCTCGGTCGCGCTTTATACGGTCCAGTTCGCATCGCCCGATGCGGACAGCTTCAGCGCGATCCTGGCAGACGTCCGCGCCACACCGGGGGTTCGGTCTTCGGGCGTTCGCTCTACCGCGATTGGCGGCACCTCGGTACTGACGGTAAGCTATTCCGGCTCCATCAGCGGGTTGGCCGACGCGCTACGGGCCAAAGGCTTTGCCGTTCAGCAGGGGCCGACTGCGCTCTTGATCAGTCGCTGAGCGGGCGGCAATTCTGTTTGCCATGACGCAAATCGCGCTCCCGCTATTGCATCCCGTACCCAGAGAGGCGCCCAGCATCGTTCTGGGGGCGGCCAATGCGACGGTGGCGGACGCCTTGCGCGATCCGCATAGCTGGCCCTTCGGCACGGCCATCCTCAGCGGCCCGCCGCGTTCTGGCAAATCGCTGATCGCCACCTGGTTCGGCTCCCACACTGGCGGCGGGGCGATCGACGATGCGCATCTTCAGGACGAGATCGAGATATTCCACGCCTGGAATCGGGCACGCGAAGATGGCTTCCCCCTGCTGCTGACCGTTGGACAGGAACGGTGGAATATCCAGCTTCCCGATTTGCGCAGCCGCATGGGCGCGGCGCTACAGCTTGAACTGGGTCCGCCGGACGATGAAATGGCGGCCGATCTCATGCTGAGTCACGCTGCCCAGCGCGGCCTTGTGCTGGGCGATGGGGCACCCGCCTATCTGGTCCCCCGGATGGAGCGCAGCCATGCCGCGATCGAGCGGATCGTTGCCGAAATCGACCGCCTCAGTCTTGAACGCAAGCAGCCCGCCACCATGTCCGTCTGGCGCGACGCGCTGGAAGCCGTTGACGGCCCCGAACAGGCGCGCTTGCTTTGATCTGCGGTAAGTGAGAGAATTCCCGGGTATGTTCGAACGGCTTATCGCCTATCTGGACTCGATCAAGGAGCGCGATCCTGCACCGCGCACCCGCTGGGAAGTCCTGCTTTACCCCGGTGTATGGGCCCTGGGCTATCACCGCGTGGCACACTGGCTGTTCGAAGCCGATCTGTTCTTCCTTGCCCGGCTGGTCAATCATTTCAGCCGCATGGTGACGGGGATCGATATTCATCCCGGTGCCAGAATCGGCCGCAATTTCTTCATCGATCACGGCTTCACCGTGATCGGAGAAACGGCTCATATCGGCGATAATGTCACCATCTATCAATGCGTCACGCTGGGCGGGACCAATCCGACTAACGGCGTTGGCGGCAAGCGCCACCCGACGATCGAGGATGATGTGATCATCGGTTCGGGCGCGCAGGTCATCGGCCCGATCACGGTGGGTCGGCGGGCACGGATCGGTGCCAATGCCGTTGTCACGGATGAAGTGCCTGAAGGCGCGACGATGATCGGTCTCAAGGCACGAAGCACGCTGATGCCGGCGGAGGAATGGATGCGCGAATTCATGCCTTATGGCACGCCGTGCGACGATCCGTGCGAGCCGAGCCGCGATGGTGTCGAACGGCTGGAGGCCGAATTGCAGATCCTGCGCGGCGAGATCGCCGAATTGCGGGCGGCACAGCAGAACGGCCAACCGCAAGAGCCGCAGCAGCGCAGTGGTACCGCCGACTGATGGCGCAGCCGAATAGTGCGAATGTCGTTGCCTTTCCTGGGCGCAAACCGGGGCAGGTTGGTTTTGTCCGTGATGAACTGACCAAGATTCTCGACGTCTACGGGCGCATGGTCGCGGCCGGACATTGGCGCGATTATGCGATGGATTTTACCAAGGATGTCGCCACCTTCGCCGCCTTCGTGCGTCACGCCGAACGGCCGCAGGCGCGGATCGAAAAACGTCCGTCGCTCCGTGCGAAACAGGGCATGTGGACCCTGTTCGGCGAACAAGGGCAGGTGCTGAAACGTGGCCACGAACTGGCCGGTGTCCTTGCCCCGCTGGAGCGACGCTTGCTCAAGGCCGTGGACGAATAATCAAACCCTTTTCGAAGGCGGAAACGAAAAAGGGCCCGCCCCTCATGGACGAGCCCTTCTCTCGGTGGCCGGTTGATCAGGCGGTGGCTGGTAGCCGGGCCTGCAAATCGCTTGGAAGACTATTCACGACCGCTCGGCGGATCGGGGTCCACAGCGCGCTGAGCGTCAGCAGGGCCGATCCGATGACCAGCGCGGTCAGCGCGAAGTTCAGCTCCACAGCGCCGAATTCCCGGAACAGATAGGTCAGCGCGATCAACACATAGGCGAGGGCAGAGACCAGCAGCGCCCGGCGGTCGACCGACAGGGCCACGATCCCGAAGACGATGTAGATCGCCAGCACCGCCAGTGCAGCGCCCGCGCCGATATTGTCGCCCTGTGTCACGCCGAGCGAATAGAACAGCGGATGCGCGATCATGGGGGCAGCAAGCAGGTGAAGCCAGAACGCCACATCGCTGCGCCGTGTGGTGCGATCCCGATCAGTCATGTCCCAGCGCATGGCGAGGGCGAAAATGGCGAGGCCGGATACCAGCACAAGCGAGAGGATCACAGTTTCTCCGGGGTTGCCGAGAACGGCGGCAATGATGGCGATTACCGTTACGGCCAGCGCGCCCGTGCCTGCGGCCACGGTGATAGGCACCATGAACCGGCGCCAGTGAAGCCAGGCTGCCCCGGCCGTGATCAGGCCCGAAGCGGAGATAAGGACCGCGCTGCTTGTGTCCGAAGCCATCACGCCCAGCACATTGCCCACGCCAATGATCGCGGCGAATACCGCGCCCACGAAGGCCAGGAGGAGGAGGATGGAAGGCAGCGCCATGTGTTTGCGGCGGGTGAAGAATTCGGCCAGCAACCAGGAGGTAGCCGACACCAGTACGCCGCCGAGGATCATTTGCAGACCGGTGCGCAGCCTGTCGGCAGCGATAAACGCATCCATCTGCGCTTCAGAAGGATCGAAGATATCCATCACGGGCGGGGCGGTGAACGCATTTGCGATTTGCTGCCCGATCCCTCCGGCAGCCAGCAGCAGGATGACCACCCCGATACTCACGAAGATATCGTTGAATCCCGTGACAAGCCGGAAATGCTCCGCATCGGCGGGCACTGCATCGCGCGATGCAGCAACGTGCGCGCGCAGGGCGTTGGCGGCATTGGCACTGATGACACCTGCGCTTACGGCGGAATTCAGGTCTTCCTGGCTGTACATCGCCAAATCTCCCGATTGAAGGAGAGAGTGGCATAGGCTTGGTGTATTACTAGGTCAATACGCTGTGAGGGCTGAGATCGAAAACGTGCGTGGCACTGATGAGAAGAAAACCCCGCACCATCCGGAGATGATGCGGGGTTGCAATGTTCTACGACGAGTTTTGTCGTCGTGCAGTTCGCTTGGATTATCCGCGTGCCGAGGACGGACCCTCGCCGGTAACCTTCTGCATCGCGGTCAGGATCGCGCCCGACTGTTCGGCACCCGACTGCGGGGCCTTGAGGTTCGAGAAGTCGCTGATCTTGTCCCAATTGGCGGCGAAGCCTTCGACGGTCCGCTCTTCGTCCTTGAGCCAGACGGCGTCGTTCATCACGGTCCATGCGCTGTGGAAGCCGCCTGCGCCTGCGCCCACGATGGCATTGGTCGGCGCATCTTCGCTGACGAGGAAGAGTGCAGCCGGGACCACGTTCACCGGATCAAACAGCTTGAAGGCTTCTTCGGGGAAGAGGTCTTCGGTCATCCGCGTGCCGGCGACGGGGCTGATCGTGTTTACCTTAATGTTGTACTTCGCGCCTTCGAGCTGCAGCGTCTTGGTCAGACCGGCAAGGCCGAGCTTGGCCGCGCCATAGTTCGCCTGGCCGAAGTTGCCGAACAGGCCGGTCGAAGAAGCGGTCATGAGGATGCGGCCATAGGCCTGCTCGCGCATGGTTTCCCACACGGCCTTCGACACATTGGCCGAACCGTTGAGGTGAACGTCCACGACGAATTCAAAATCGTCCATGGTCATCTTGGCGAAGGTCTTGTCGCGCAGTACGCCTGCGTTGTTGATGACAACGTGCACGCCGCCCCACTTCTGCTTGGCGTCGGCGACCATCTTTTCCATCTGCTCGTATTCAG
>NZOF01000015.1 GCA_002695185.1 Erythrobacter sp. | reverse complement strand
GCGGGTATTGGCGGGTATCGCCCCCGCCGCTCTTATATAACTGTCACTCCCTGACAGTTTTCCACCCGGGGTTGGGGGAATACCCGCAACTACCCGCAATACCCGCAAGTCTCCAAAGGTGGCAGGAAGAGGGGTTCGCAGCATGATCGAGCGGATCACCGTGGTGAACGGCCCATTGGCTGGCATGGCATTTCTCCGCCACACGATCGACATCGCTCCCTCCGAAGGCACGGTCGGGTTTGTCGAAGGAGATGGCTGGCGCTGCGCTGGGAAGTTCAAGAACGGAGAATGGCGACGGACATCGGGAGTAGCGTTCGCTGGCCAGGCTACGCACTGGTCAATCTTCGACACGGAAAAGCAGGCATGACCCGCCGCCGTGCCCCAGTTGGGCCAAATACCGTTGCTATACCGGCAGTGCTGGAGCCTTCAGTTGCAAAGGCGAAGGCTCGCACACAGGCGCGCCGCCACGGCCCACCGGTCCAATTACACCGCAACGATGACGGCAGTACGGAATGGCGGTGGCCATTTGGCGAGACGGAAGGGGAGCAGGCTGATTGGCGCTGGCTCGTCCTTGACGCCTTCGGGACCCGCAACGATGCTGTTGCCGCCACATTCCTCCGGTCGTTACTGGACCTATGTAGCGCTGAGTGGGACGAAGCCTCCGAAGAATGGGTCCCAGACGAAGGCGAGCTGACAACCATCCTCCACATCGTCAGCGCGCATAAGCCCAAGGATGAAGCGCAGGCAGCGCTGGCGGCCCAGATCGCGGCGACGCACCTCATAACGATGAAAATCGCCAAGCGGGTGTCGGACTATCCTTGGGACACTCGAATGGTCGGCGCCTTCGCTAAACTGGTCCGTGCCAACGGGTCGCTCATCGAGACCATGGCCGCAGTGAAAGGCCGGCGCAGGTCAACGACGCAGAAGATCACCGTCACCCACGACAAGCATGTCCATCAGCACCAGCACATCCACATGGAAGGGGGAGCGCCCGCAAATGACCGACAAGCCCAAACAGCCATGGAGCCCCGGCCTGAAAAAAATGAACGATGCTCCGCGCTGCCAAGCCCGGACGAGGCAGGGGTTGTCGTGCCGATCTCCGGCAGTGAACGGGCGTCGCGTCTGCCGAATGCACGGCGGCGCGAAGGGGACGGGCGCGCCAAAGGGTGAAAGGAACGGTAGATATGCTCATGGTTGCAAGACTGGTGAGGCGATCGATCTTCGGAGACGCGTCCGGTCTCTCCTGGCCGCTATCGACGTTTGAGAGGTAAAAATGGGTATGGTGGAAGAAAGCGCCAAAGGCCCAAACGGGGTTGCTGAAGAGTGCGAAAAGACGATCGCGCGGCTAGTTGCTGAACGAGACGCCCTGCCGCGCTCGGAACGTCAGGCTGTGAATCAGCGGCTTCACGAGGTCAGGCGGATACTCGCCTTCTGTAAGTCGCGAGCGGGTTACCGTCCGTGATGGTCGCCAGAGGTGCAGCGTCGTCTGCCGCTTGGCAATAGAGTGCGGACCGATCGGCCGGGAGTGCAGGCTATGCCGCGAGACGCATACGGTGATTTTCGATAAGCTCGCGGCAGACCCCATTATCGACATCGATCAGAGAATCGTGGGAGCTGGTGGTCGTCACAAACTCAAAGCGGCCAATGCTGTTTGGAGCTTTCACGAAGTGGCGAAGTTGCTCGTGGATCACGAACCTATCAGATGCGGACACGCCGAATGTCGTTGCGTGAACCCGCAACGCCTGCGGTGTCTCGCGTGGCCGAAGCAGATCCATATTCTGCGGAAGAAAGCCGAACCCCAGAAAAACAAGGGTATCAGCCTGCTCTACGGCCGCGCGCGCTTGGCTCACGATTTGTTCGTCTACTGACTCCGTGAACGTCTTGATGCCGCTGGCGACGTCCAAGATGTCGGCATGCTGGTAGCCGAACGGAACGCCGCCCCCTTGCGACGACGTCAGTTTTCCGATGCTGCCATAGGGATGGATGATCTCGATGTCCGCGAAAACTGCCTGCGCATCGTCGGCGTTTAACCCATAATATCCCTGAAGGGTGTGAAGCAGCACCAGCTCCAGGCACCGATCATAGTTGAATACGACAAATCGCAAATTGCGGCAGAGCGCGTGGGGGTCATTAGACTGGGTGCCCATCGTGAGCATCCGCATGAATGGGTGATACCAGGATTTGCGATAATGCTCGGTTGTCAATGGATGCACCCGTTGATCGGCCTGCCCTTTGATTGCCAACGGGGAGTCCGCTTCCGCCTCGATGATGGACAGGGCGATAGCTATCTTGCCCATGAGGACGACATCTTCGTCGCCTTGGTGGGTATGCAAGAAATTATCGATGGAAGCCGCGATCGGCATTCCTTTGCTTATCCGCCGAGCAGCACCAGCCAACACTCCAGCACGCTGCGACCAACCGTTTCCTTGGAACAGCGGAATTAGCGCTTTCCACATTTTTTCGCTGGAGAACTGTCGAGCGTTTGTCCCCAGTTGAAGATGCCCCATGATCCGATCTTGCAGTCCGTCGCCGGTCGGAAATTGGAAATCGCAACTGGCGCCAGCGCCGAGGATGAACGTTGTTGGCTTTGATAGCATGGTCGGTTTTCAGATCCGGGTCCGATACGAGGAAAGGCGATGGGTGAAGCTGTTATCCGTTCAACCCTTGTCCTGTTCGCGTCTATATCTCGCTTCCAGCGCCTCGCGCTCCCGCTGACGATCCGCACTGTCATAATTGTCTGTCTTGATCTTTCGCGACCCGCTGGCCACGTTGCGCCAGTCTTCCCGAAGATGCTTCACCTCTTGGGCTACTTGCACCAGAGGGTCGCGCGAACCTAGATAGCTCACCCCCCTGAAATCAGCCATGTTGAGGGTGTAAGACAGTGTCTCACGTTTTTGGTGCAGCGGGTGGGTCTTCCAGCTTATCGTGACGGCGAATTGCTTTTCGAGATAATCGCCCACTTCGCTGAGGTAGCTATTCAATGCTTGGCCGGGCTTGAGGATGCTGATCTTCTGAAAGGGAACAGCAACCTCTTCGCCTCGGGCCTCGCCGTTCACCAATGGCGGATCAAAGGCCACCTCGATGTCAAATGCCGTGGCGTTGCCCGTGTTTTCTACGCTGATGTCCAGATGGATAACGGACCATTGATTGGGCGTGATATTGGCGACGATCTGTGGTCGACCTGCATCAGCCATGCGTGTGGTTTCGCTCGCGAGTAGACCTGTCACGCGCCATAGAAAGAAAGTGGCCACTGCTGTGACGATCGATGCCAATAGCGTGCCATAGGTAGCAATTGTCTGTCCCATTCTCAGCCCCACCTCAAACAGGCATTCGCACCTGCGATCTTCCAATTCGCTACTAGGCTATGCGAAAATAATATCCGCTAGCGCCCTCAATTTGGCTCATAATTCCCGTCCGCGTTCAAGCCGGATTATTTCGCGTCGAGCAAATTCCGTCGTTGAACCTGCCTCCCCCAGCCGTGGTAAAATTCGGCAGGAGGAACCCATGGGCAAGCACTATGCGATAGCGACGTTCCGTAGCACCGGCCCGATCAAGACCTGGGGCGGGATGCGCGCGGCACAGGTCCACAACAGCCGCAAGAAGCCGATCGCGCACGCAGAGGAGGACGTGCCGCCGGTTCACATGATCGGTAGCGGGGATCTCGTGGCAGACACGATGGCAGCACTCCGCGCCCATGGCTTCGATCCGAAGACGATGCGGAAGAACGGCGTCATCGCCTATGAGTTGGTCTTGTCCGCCAGCCATGGATTTTTCTACCCTGACGATGGGGACGACGCGGAGGATACCGATCGGTTCTGTCGATGGGCGCACGCGCAGCAGGACTTCCTGGCCAAGAAATACGGTGCCGACCGGGTGGTGTCGTTGGTCGCACATCTGGACGAGCGCACGCCGCACATGCACGCGGTGATATTGCCGCTGGAGGAGAAGGTCGACGGCCGGCGGGCTGATGGTGCCCGGCGTTGGTCGCTCGTTGGCCGAATGATCTCGGGACCAGGCGAATATCAGCGGCTCCAGGACGAGTATGCCGATGCAATGAGCGCCTTTGGGCTGGCCCGTGGAGAGCAGAAGAACCGGCGGAAGCATAAGCCGGTATCGAGATACATGGAGGAACTGCGCGCCCGCGAAGAAGAGGCGGAAGCAGCAAAGCGCCTGGCGCGGCTCCAGCTCGACGCGGCCGAGATTGCCATCGCGGACAGCGAGAAGAAAGCTGCCCAGCTTGCTCGGCTGCTGGAGGAGTTCGGGCACGGGATCGAGATGATCGACCACTTCCTGCTGAAGGTCAGGTCGTTGCCGGCGCATGCGCTTTCGCCGCAGATCGCGGAGATGCAGCGGAACGCGGAGACGATGGTGGATCGGGCAAAGCAGAAGGAGATGGCAGCCGCGGTGCCGGCTACCGTGCGTCGGCAGTGGGCATCGATTCAGCAGGGGCTGGGGTGTTGAGAGGCTGAGCGGATTGATGCCGGAGCATTTTGATTGTCGCGGCGGCGCGATCGAGGCCTGATAGACCGCGCTCTCATCAACTTAAGCCACCCAAACCAAAGCTAGCATCGTGCTGGAGCGGCAGTTATTAGGAAGGCGATTTGGGTGGGCGAGGGGGCGAGGACATGCTTCAGGCGACAATATTTGTTGTCCTTTTTGGAACCGCCGTTTGGTCTGGTGCATCCGGCTCCTCTGCTTGGTGGCTTCTGGTGCCGGCCTTCTTTTGGGCATCGCTGAATGTCTCGAACAGATCTTACGACCGGGTGATAGCAGCAAATCGTGAGGGGCAGATGGGCGTGATGCCGGGATTGATCGCTGCTGGCATGATTGTTGCCATGGTCTTCGGGTTAATTGTCCGCTGGATAGCGCAGCTCGTGGCAGGTTGACCGCGAAGGTTGTGTTGCAGCCTCTTACGCAACCTCCTGTCCCATTTCTCTAGGTTTCTACGACCATGGCGCGGGCGATTGCTGTCATCAGTACGTCCTTCGGCACGGGCACGCTGACGCTGACATATCCGACATTCTGCGCTCGCCGCGTCCCGTAACGTCTGATCCATTCCTTCCCGTGCTGTCGCCATGCACGCTGGAGCGGCACGACCGGGAGCAGATAGCAGACGCCGGACGGGGCGAAGCAATAAGCTATGAAATCGGCAGCCATTGGCTTTTGCACCCAACCTGGGACGCGCCGGGCTTCGTCGCTCCACCGCTCCAGCAGAATGTCGGGCCAGTCTTCCATGCGGACCTTCTCGTCTACGGTGTAGGTGCGGCCGCATTCCAGCGTCAGGACACGATCGATACCGCCTCGTTGCGCCCATCCATCCTGGCGCACGGGCACGGCAGAGGCGAGCCTGGGGAATGCGCGGCGATACATGTCGATCCACCACGGCGCGTCCGCATAGGCTTCAGACAGGGCGAGGCTGTCTTGGAAGCGATGACGACGCCGGGACGCAGAACGGCCCCGATCCTGATGAACCGGGGCACGCTGCGGACCTGTTGGCTGGAGAGGGAGGCTATTCGACTTCGTTGTCATGCCCCCAATGCCGCCGACCATGCAGCCAAATCGGTGCGCATCCATCATCCCCGGCCGTGCATCGGTCCTCGCTGTCGTCCTCACCAGGATCGGACACCGGGCACCCCGCATGGCCCATCCAGTTCGCGTTCTGGTGGTGGAAGTCGTCCTCCGCTATGTTCCCGTCCAGCTCGTCGCTATCAGGACCCAGATCAGGATCTCCGTCCATGTCATCCATGTGGTCGATCGCGCGCTGCACCAGCCTTGCCAACGCCTGGCGAGGCAGCGACGGGATTACCGTCAGCATCCCCTCCAGCGAGCCGCCTGCAGTCCAGCGGCTCCGGTCACGGGTCCGACGCCAGCCGCGATAGTGGCGGGGCTTGTAGCCATCGGTGTGGGCGGCCCGGCTATTCATGCGCGCCTCCCTCAAGCCGGTTGAGCGTTGCCATGATGCGCGCCAGCGTCCCGGCACGAACCCGCCGGCCGGCGTAGAGATCGCCCACCAGATTGGGACCGCGGTTCACCATGCCTCCAAAATCGGCCTCTCCGATCCGGCCTGCCCGGATGAGCAGGGAAATGCGGTCCATCACCGATTGGTCGAGAGCGCTGGCTTTCCCCCTTGGATGTTCAAGGCGCGGTCGCGGATCGCGGCGGATGGGCGCTTTGCGCGGCTTGGGTTTGAACCGCACGGCGGCGTGGTTGTGGCGGTAGGCGATCATTCCACCACCTCCCGAGCGACCCGCTGCATGATCAGTGCCTTCACGGCGTTCCGCCAGTCAGGACGGCCGCGCAGGACGCGTTCGTGCGCCTGAATCGCTGCCTCATCCACAGCGACACTGAGCAGCCAGTGCAGCCAGATCGCGTCCCCGACCACGGAATAGCCGCCGCCCAACTCGACATAGCGGGCGAGCCATGCGGCGGGGTCGAACCTGCCCTCCTGTTCGACCGAAAGAGCCACCATCATAGCGTCACCCCTTCCAGAAAGTCGGGCATGATCTTCTTGATCTTCTCGCCGCGGTGAACGGCGGCGTCGATCAGCGTCAGCATCTCGTTCGTGATGGCGTTGCGGTCGGCCCACATGATCTGACCGCCGTCCAACGGGCCTGTAAGGTCGAGCTTTGTGATGCAGTCGGCAACATCTCTGGCCGGTAGAGCTAGCAACGCCTGCGCCGCCGCCGAATGCTTGTCGACCAGCGCGTCAATCTCCCCGTTTGTGTAAGGTGAGGCTAAGGCGTCGATCGCGGCTTGTGCTTCTTCGACGGCGGCCATGGCTACGGACCAGATGCCGTCCAGCGGATGCGGCTGCTTGAGGACGATCCAGCTCATGCCATCCCCTTCCCGAATACGCGCGTCAGATCGGCGAGGAGTTCATCGTGGTCGATCTCGCAGTCTTCCGACTTGAGGTAGGTGATCTTTGCCACAAGATCGGGCAGTGCCGAGGCCTTGAAGCGCGTCACGCCTTCCCATGCGGTGTGGCTTTCGCTCTCCAGGCGGTCGCTTTCCGCCTCCACGATGGGATCGAACAGTGGTGGCGTGAAGCTGTCCCGTATGGCCTGTTCAGCTTCCTCGCGGCGAACTGCTTCTGGGTGAAGCTCAAGGCAGCAGGCGGCGTAATCCGCATCTTCTCGGCTGAGGTTGGCGCGACGCCTGAAAAAGTCCGCCGCGACCAGCACATCAATCTGGATGGCCGTAGACATCGACCGTGATTCGCCGCTGGGCATGGCGAAGGTCTGGCGCGTCTCGTAGTGAGGTATGGCTGCTACACGCCGCTCAAGATCGGCTTCGGCTTCCGCAACTGTTCGCTTCCAGTGATCGCGAACCGGCACGTAGGTGTGCTTGTAGAAAAGGTTGAGCTTTTCGGAGGCAGCACACATGGCGGCTATCGCGTTGTGCCATTCTGCGCTTGGCCCAAGCCTCGTGCGGACCCGTCCAGGCGTTGCATAAGCCATCGTCGGCAGGCCGGTGGAGAGCGCAGCGAGCGCGCGCATGACATTGCGCCGTGAAGGCGTTAGGGTGTTCATAGCTTCAATCCCTCTCATCAGGGGTTGTGGTCAGACCGGAGCGGAGGGGCCCAATCCTCTACTTCGGTCGCAATGGTGATATCACCTGATACACTGGACAGTCAACACCCTTGCTGGTTATATCACTTGCATGGCTGTTAATTCTGAAACCACGGCTCGAAAGCTGGTCTCGCTTCCGCATGATCTGGTGAAGCAAATTCAGGATTATCGGTTCGACAACCGCATTGCGTCCGAGTCGGAAGCCATCAGGCGGCTGATCATTCTTGGGCTCGAAAAACCCCAGAAGTAGGACAGATCATGGACATCGACATCCCCCACAGTCTCGGCGCGGTGGAAGCCAAGCGGCGCATCGAGGCTGGACTGCCCAAGCTGGAGCAGCATATCCCAGGCGGCGGCACGGTCGACGCCAACTGGACGACCGACACGACGTTGGACATGAAGATCATCGCTATGGGCCAGACGGTCCCGGTTCAGCTGTTGGTCGAGGATGCTGTGGTTCGGGGGACTGTATCTGTGCCCCTGATGCTCAAGATGATGTCCGGGCCGATCTCGGAATTCGTGAAGACCAGCGCGCAGAAGATGCTGAGCAAGCCGGCGTAACTGCCGCGCTGTCGACGGGAGTCAGTGGCCGACAGGTTTTAGGAATGTCCTGCCATGTTGCCATGGCGATGGACGCGCACATGGCACGGTTCGCATAGCGCCCGCATATATCGGTGGTCATACCTATCAAGGTGACCATGAGGCCGATCGTGGTGAGCATGGATTGCAGCCCGAATGTTGCAGAATTGGCAGATCGGTCGCTGATCAAGGAATAAGCCGTTCCGCTTCTGGCGGGAATTGGGCTTGCTGGTTCGTGGCTTAGCTCGCCATGCGCGAGGGTTACTCATTCCTTTTTCCTTTCTCATATTATCCCCATTCTCGAAATTGCAGCTTCGATGATCAGGCGACGGCTTGACGGCCAGTCGCTGCGAGTCCAATTCCTGTCCTGACGTAGAAGGAGGTTGTGCTGGAGCACCGTCGAATTGAAGCGGATCCGTTGCTTGCCGGCTTTTACAGTCCGGCCGATGCCGCGCGTCTGCTCAAGGTCGCTTCTCCGAAACTGCGCGGATGGCTGAACGGATGGACCGGAAGCACTGCTGGACCGATCGTGGATCGCGACTTTAAAGACAGCCGGACTATCAGCTTTCTCGATCTGATGGAGATGCGCTTCATTGAAGCCTTTCGAAGTCAGGGCGTACCGATGCAAACTCTCCGCAAGGCAGCCGATCGGGCGCGTCGCGACTGGTCTGTGGCGCATCCTTTCGCCCTGGCGAAGGCAGTCTATCTAACCGACCGCCGAAGTGTGTTTGCCCAAGTGGCGGAACAGGAGAAGGACCGCATTACCTGGGATATGGCGTCCGGGCAGCATGAGATGTGGGACGTCATTGAAACGACAATCGCGAAAGGGGTAGAATTCGATCCGAACTCGAACTTGGCCAGGCGATGGCATCCCCTTCCCGGCGAATTTCCCTCGATAGGCATTGATCCTGCGATTGCTTTCGGGAAGCCGGCGCTGACGCAAGAGCGCATCCCTACGGCGGCTCTTCATCGTATGTGGCGGGCAGAGGGGGGCAGCATTAGCCGCGTTGCGGCCGCGTATGAGATCAGCGAAGACGCCGTAAAAGCGGCCGTCGAATATGAGATCACGACTGCAAGTTGAGGGTCAGGGCGGACGAGCATGTCGCTCCAGCGATCGTTCAGGCGGTCCAGCAGGTCGCCCTCGGAGAGGGATTCGAACTTACCTCCGTGCTCAAAGAAGGTTTCCGGGGAAGCAGCGATGTGCACTGGATTACTGCGTTCGCAGAAGATGGCGGTGCAGCTATCCTTACTGCAGACACCGACTTTCTGAAGGAATATCCGCAGGTGCAGGCTGTCGAGCGGACCGGGCTGCGTGTCATTCACCTTCCTGCTGCCTGGGCGAATTCGTCACGTGCAATTCAGGCTGGCCATCTCTTGATCTGGTGGCAACGCATCGAGGCGCAGCTCAATGCGATGAAGCCGCGCGAGTGTTATTCGACCCCGTTTTCGGTTTCTGAAGACGCAAAGCTGAAAAAGATTCCCATCGACTTTCAATCGATGAACAAGAAGGCGAAAAAGGCGCAGCGACGAATTCAAGGGTAATCGGGTCAGCAAGCGGCAGGGGAGCGACTTCTCCGGTTATCAGATCATCGGCGGTTGCCGACCAGCCCTTCTCCTTTTCTGGCAAACATTAAGTCTTCATTTTTGGCCCTAGCGTTCCCGCCAGTTCCCCCGGTAGCCTTTCCGCCGTATTCCAAAAGGAATACAAAGAACCTCAAAGAAATGAGGGTCTTATGCGAAGCCATTTCCACGATACGCCTGTCCGTTTCAGGGTGAACCATACGCTCGTTGCGGCCGCCGAGGCTAAGGCGCGCAACGAAGGCATGAGCCTATCCGAGCTTTTGCGGCAGGCCGTCCGCCGGGAAGTCCGGGAGGCAGCATGAGCGATGAGTTCGATCCCAACTCGGCGATGGGAGAACTATCGCAGATCATCCGCGCGGCTGCTGCGGGAGATCTGTCGGCGCAACGCCAAGGCTGCCAGCTTACATTCAATGCAATGAAGGTGGCTTCAGCTCGCGGCGACATGGTCATGGCCCAAAGCCATACGCTGGAAATGATGTTCTGGGCTCGTTTCGCCGCAAGCCATGGTGCTGAAGATGATGCTCTCATGCTTACGGCCGCCTTGGCTCATCTTTCCAATTTCTGGTCAGGCGATAATGAATGGGGTTGGTATGGGGAGACCCTGATGGTCGAGGCGACTGCCCTCGCAGACCGGCTGGCATCTCGTGGCAATGAAGAAGCTGCAGAAGCGCTCAACATGATCGCGAGAAGCGTGCCTCCGCACATTCTTCAGCAGGCCAAGGAAGTCGCGTGATGGCCATGTTTGCTGGCCAGTTCAAGCAGCGCAAAAGCCCGTTCGATTTCACTCTTGAGACTTACGGCACGCCGGGAATCGGCGATGGCTTGCCAGGCGCGACGACTACGGGCGATCCTGGTCTGGGAATTACCCCATCGGCGCCGGCGACTCCCAAACAGGGTGTGAACTGGATGGGTATACTGGCGGACACCCTTGCCGGTGCCGCCAGTCAACCCGGCCCTTATGCCGCCCGCATGGCGCAGGAACGTCAGATGGCCCAGCAGGAGGCCATGTATCAGCGCCGGCTAAAGGATCAGCGGGATACTTGGCTGGCGCAGCAACAGTGGGAGCGGGCTAATCCAGCGCCGCGCGCGCCGCACTATTGGGAGACGAACGACGGTAGCCTTGGCGTTATTGGTGCCGATGGCAAGCCGACCATTGCCTATAAAGATCCGACGCCAAAGGTCGATTGGATCACGGCAACCAACCCCGATGGCACCAAAACGCTATATCCGATGCAGCAGGGTGGCAGTGGTCTGGTATCCGACGCATCGGGCGCGAACTCGGCGCCCACCTCGTCCAATCTTGAGCCAGACATGATTCTGAACCAAGCGAGGCAGCAAGGCTTCATCTCGCCGGAAGATCGTGCTTCGCTCGAACGCCAGCTTGGGCCGAATGGCCGCACTGCATTGGATGGATGGTTGACATCTTCCAAGGTCAAGACCGGGCGGCAGGTAGGCGGCAAGACCTATTATCAGGTCAGTGGCAAATGGTTCGATAACCCGGAGGGGCGCTGATGCCTGAAATTACCGACCCCGTGTTGCTTCAGCAGTTGAATCAGCCCATTGGCGGTGGCGTCTCCACTGGAGGCGGGTTGCGTCCCGTCACAATAGGATCACCCGATCCCTATATCGCAAGTCGAGAAGCCCGTGCCGCCGCTGGCGATGCCCGCGCTTCTGCTGCTGCCGATCGCCAAGCTGATGCCGCCATCCGCGATGCGCAGAACGATGCCCTGTCTCTCCGCCTCAAGCAGCTTGAGATCGAAAAGGAAATGGCGAAGGCCAATGAGGGCAAGCAGACGGACGCCGACAAGGAGGCGGTGCGGAACGAAGCGATTGACAAGATCAAGCTCGCGCGCTCCCTGATCGCCCGGTCCCGTGATGGCGCTTTCTCAACCGGATTCGGCTCGTCCGTTGCGGGGTGGTTTGAAGGCTCGCAAGCCTATGATGTTGCCAAGGACACGGAAACGCTGAAAAATGCTGGCGCGCTGACCCGCATCATGGAGCTGGCGCGGACCAACGGCGGGAAGAACCCGTTGACGCCGCTTTCCAACGCAGACTTTCAGGCTCTCGCCAGCAGCCTTTCGAATCTCGAAACCGGCCAGAGCGATTCGCAGTATCAGAACAATGTCCAGCGGGTCATCGACCTATACAGCCGCGCCTACACGGCGGCGGGCGGCACGGACCTTGAGGGCGACATTGACCCGGCGAAGAAGAAGCGCAGCGAAGCCGGCATCCCGACCGATCAGCGCCAGATCATCGATCCGACTGGCGGGCAGCCCATGCTCCCCCCGCAGGATCGTGACTTCCTGTCTAAGAACGCTCGCAATCTCGGCGCGGACGGCATTCGCCAGTATCTCGCTGCGCGCGGATTGCAGGTCCCGGAAAACGAGATCAGTGCGGCGGTCGATTATTATACCAAGGGCGGTCAGCAGAACGCTGGCGTCAACGTGCCTCAAGGAGAAGGCAGCGCTTGGGGCCAGTTTGCCGCCTCACCAGTCGGGACCAGCATATATGCCGCTGTCGATGCCGGAATGGGCGGCATGACTGATGAATTTGCCAGCATGGCGGGCGGTGGCAGTCTTGCCGACCTGAACGCCCGGAAGCAGGCCGCATTCGCCGCGAACCCCACGGCGAGCTTCACTGGACAAACCATCGGAACGATCGGTAGCATGGCGGCTCTGGGCGGACTGAGCCGCAGCGCTGGCATTGCGAGCCGTTTTAGCAACCCGCAACTGGTCGGAGACGTGGCTTTCGGCGCGGTTTCCGGCGCAGGACAGAATAACGATAATCGACTGCTGGGTGCCGCGCTGGGTGGAGCGGGTGGTTTCGTTGGCAATCGCGTCGGGGACATGGCTGGTCGAGGCATCGGTGCCATTGCCCGAACGCAGCCGGGCCTGGCTGTCACCAATCGCGTGCGCGGCTACTTCGGGCGACCGCCCATCTCTCGCGCCGATCCGCTTTCTTCTGCTGAGAGTAGCACTCTCAATGCGTTCAATCGCTCTGGCGTCGAGGACATCCGCGCGTCTCTTACAGAAGCAGACGATCTGGGTATTCCTATGGCTTTGGCTGATACAAATGCGAACCTGCGTGAATTGGCTGGCGCGGCGGTTCGCCGATCGCCCAATGCTTCTCAATTTGCCGAGGATGTCCTTATTCCGCGCAATCGGGGACAGTATGATCGGTTCACTGGGGCTGTGAGCCGCGATCTTGGACCGACAGCCAATATCCCGCAGCTCAGCGCTGATCTCATGGCGCAGGGGCGGGCGGCTGCTTCGGATTTATATGAAGCGGCGTATTCCGTGCCGCTTCCCAGCACCCCTGAACTCGACGCCGTCCTGGGCACGCCGTTTGGTCGGCAGGCATTGGGCCGCGCCCGCACCATTGCCGCAAATGAGCGACGGAATCCCGACGACATGGGTTTCCGGCTCGACGCCGATGGCGATGTCATGCTGGAGCCTGGCCAACCGATGACCCTGACCAGCGCGGGCCGTGATGGTGGGGCGCCGCTTCAGGTGCCAGGCTATACTACGCAGACGCTCGATTATGTGAAGCGTGGGATGGATGACGTTCTGGAAGGGCAACGCAATCCTTTAACCGGGAAGCTGGCATTGGACGAGGCGGGCCGGGCGCAGAATGGCGTTCGCAGCCAGCTTCTCAATGAGGTGGACAGGCTCAATCCGGACTATGCGGCCGCCCGATCCGCCTATGCGGGCCCGGCAGCATCGCGGGACGCCCTCGCCCGCGGGGGCGATGCCTACAGGTTGCATCCTGACGAGCTGGCAATGCAGATCGGCAATCAGACGCCTGAACATTTGGCCCAGATGCAGCTGGGTTATCGTGGCGCCCTTGTCGATCATGCCGGGCGGGTGCGCGATAGCAGCAATCCGTGGGAAGCAACGCTTGGCTCGCCCGTTGCGCGGGATCGGCTGTCGACTATCTACCCTCAGACGCCGGGCGTGGAACGTCTTCTGCGCTCACGGGAACTGGAGAGCAATCTTCAGCAGACGGCGAACGTCATCTTGGGCAATTCCCGAACGGCCCGCAACCAGATCGCGGATCGGTCTTTCCTCGAAAATCCAATGGTGGAGGGTGCCCTTCACGCTGGAGCGGCGTGGGCGACGCATGGGGCTTCTGTTCCTGGCACTGCCGCTCGACTTGCCGGTGCTGGACTGAAGGATCGATTGGCGCTGGGTATGGGTAAGCGAGCAGAGGTGAGGGCCGATGCACTGGCTCCCCTTTTGCTCGACCCGAACCCAACGACTGGATTATCCGCTATCGATGACATCCTCGCGCGGGACATGGCTTATCAGGCGTTCATTCAGGCATCGCGCCCGAAGCAGCTGGGAATGTTCGGTGCAGGCGTTGGTAGCCAAGGTGCTACCGCGCCGCTGGCTCAGTGACGTGAAGCGACGCGTTGCTTCACCCTGCCTCGAACCCAAAAGGACAGCAAAATGCGTCTTCCTGAACGAATTTGGCGCTCTATCTTGGCATTCGTCCCAACCTACGGCCTTCAAGCAGCCTTGGGAGAACGCCCCGGAGTGACGGCTCATTTCATCCTGCCCGGCGAAAAGCGCAGCTTTGATCTATCTGGCGTCTGCTGGGTGACGATCAACGAGGACTAGCACTGATAGCGATCAGCTATGCGGTCGTTGAAATATCTGCCTTTGGATCCAGCGCTCAGTAGCCCATCCCATACATGGTGGGGGACACCGCAATAATCGTAGCTATGTCCCTGCGGAAACCAGATTGTCAGGCGACCCGTTCGTTCGTCATATTCGGCGCGCTTGATTGCGCTTGAATTGAAATGCGGCATAATCCCTCCCGAATCACTCCGCCATTACGGCAGAGGCCTGGCGGGGAGTCGAGTCCGGCAGATCACCAAGGATCTGTATATCGCGTCCGTTTCTTACCACGCTGATAGCGCCAGTGCATCAATTTTGCGGCACCGTAACCACTGACTGACAGCAGCAAACCGCCGATCGGAAATGCCCACGGGTTCGCTGGCTCAGCCGAGGCGACAGACGTCAAAATGTAGATCGCGATAAATGCGCCCATCGTCGGCCCTGCCTAGCAACTTAAGGCGCCGATACCATAACGGTCCAGCCGACCGCCAAACCGGCGCCCACTATGCCCAGAAATGCTAGCCAAAACATCTGCTCGGCTCGCTTCACGCGAAGATCAGGGACATAGATACCCCGCCAATTGCGGCGGGCGACCTGAACACGATCGCCACCACGCCACCCGCGATGACGGTTCAGCAGCGGACAGACGATACCGCGATAGATCGCGATGCCGACCGACACCGCGATGATCGACTTCAGGTCCATAGCTGTATTATAGCTGGCAATCGCAATTCGGCCAACGGACGCCTCGCAGCGGCCTGCCTGCTATTAGAAATGCGAATGCCAGCTCAAGCTACCAGAATTTTAGGTGCCGACTGCTCTGGTTCGCAGCTAGCATCAACCGGCCGACGCGCGACGGTCATCTCGTAGATGAGCAACTCGCGCATAGCCTCTGGTATGCGGTCGAAGGCGGCCTTATCGCGTTGACATTGCAACAGAATCTCTGATCGCGTTATCAACATTGCACTAACCCCTACTTGCCTTGCACCTCTTTTAAACTGACTTCGCGCAGCTCTTCAAGCTGTTTGAAAAGCGGCGCCTCTAAACTGAGATGAGCTGCGCCTGTCCGGATCGATTTCGGCCGTGCCGACTGCCTCGTCCAGTTGACTGTATAACCCCGATTGTTCTTTCGCGTTCCAGCTTTGTAGAGATCGGTGTAAATCGATGGGGCCACGCCCTCAAACGGTTCAAAGGATACTTTGGGATGAGGCGAGCGCTCGTCCTCCGCATCTCGACCGCTATCACCGTCGATCGTCACGCTCTCATCATAGAGATCCGCCGTCATGCTTTTAGGATAAGGCTCGATGTAAACGACCTTTCTGATGCCAGCCGCTATGACATGTCGGGCGCACATATGGCATGGAAATGTGGTGCAATAAAGCGTTCCGCCACCGATGGCGATGCCTCTCCGCGCAGCCTCAGTCACTGCGTTCATCTCTGCATGAACAACTCGACCAAACTCTATCAGATTGGAAACACGAAGATCTTTGAATTTAGTGCTGCTCGATCCGAAAAGCAGTCTCTCCACAACTTCAGTTGCGGACGATTCTTCATTGAGCTGCATCACGCCTTGGTCAGCCATGAAGGAAATCATTTCTTCGATGATTTCGTATTTTTTTACGGCGTTGTAGTCTCGTCGCTTGACATGGTCGCGGTTATCGTATGCTTTATCCTCGTCGGGCCAGTAAGAGCCTCCGCCGGCTATCGGAACCTCATTACATCCTGACGCCACCATAGCATTGGCCTGATCGACGATTACAGCTCCCACCTGCCTCGAAAGATCAGCGGACCTGTAGGATTTTGCCTTGGCTTCAAACATATGAAATTCATCGAAGCGAGGCGTGTAGTATGGGTTTCCGAAGAGTAGGTCTAGAAAGCGTTCAACTTCCCTCTCATAATCTCCTGATACTCGGATGAAGAAGTCTGCTAAATGGAAGGTGTCGCGAAGATTTTGACCAAGTTTTTCTCCTGGGCGCTGGGCATCCCAATTGATTAACTCTTGGGCGCCATTCTTAAATTTGTCATTTTGAGTAGATGTATGTGATTTTGCGATTAACTCACAAAGATTGCCCATGCGTTCGGTGTGGGAGGCAAAGCCAGAAACGAGGATAAAATTCTCCCCGTAAATTCGCCGTAGTTCGCGAACTTCGTCAGGATGTTTCAGCGAATTAATGATGTAACATGCTTGATCAGCAGGAACGGCGCTTGGCGCATCCTCGCTTCCGCTGCCTTGTCCAGTCGCATCATCCGGGATGTCGGTTGTAAGCACTGACCCACCCAAGAAGCCTTGTCTGGCACTTCGAATTGAAGCCACAACAAGAGGAATTAGAGCATCGCCGCGGCCGACCTGTTTTCTAAGTGCATCGCCAGCTGCCATTAAGTGGCGCACTTTTTCGTCGTGTTTGGCTGACTGAATCCGGGCGTTAAGCGGGGCATCGCAAAATTCTTGGATGAGTTGGCTCACTCGAATCTGACGGCAGCGATAACCGAACGGACTCATTTTTTCCTCGAAAGACTGAGCCAGCCCGTGCAGATCCGTTCCCGCAGGTCCCGCCAGCCCGATGACAATCTCCGGCTTCTTGTCGTCCATATTTCCCCCAATGAGAAGAACAGTGGTAATGAAACTGTCAGAACGGTCAAGTGCACGTGTGCTTCGCAGATGCGTTTTCGTGATTGTTGGTCCAAGTCGGGTTCACACAAACCTCCCTGCAAAATATCGGCAAGTGTTGTTATGATCCGCATCGCACTTGGCTTCAGCTAAAGAATGGTGACCGACACTCGCTCCCCTACAGGGCGTTCGAAGAGCGGTCCGCTGATAGCAGAAATGCTACTTGCATAGCTGGCTATTCCCATGGAGTCAGAGCTTACGGGCTGCACTTCGGGGTCAAGGCCATTAGCGCGCAGCGTTTCGATCACCAGCTTCTGTGTTGCGGTGATAAGTCCAGGACCGTCAATCATGACGGTTACGCCCTTTGGAACTCCGGTTGGCTCGTGGCCAAATCTTTGGATGTGCCATCCCGGCCGATTGAATAGTTTGATGACGCGCTGCGCCTGAGCATTGTCCTTTGCAGCGGTGACACGAAGTGCGCCGGTTGTGCCTCTCAAAGGCGGCGCGGGGGTCGGGTGATTGACGGGACCGGCGGGCAGCGATGGACGCGCTTGGGCGTCAGGAAGAATTGCAATCGCGTTGGATGCCTGAGCATTCTGGGCATCGGCCCTTAAGGCTGCTGCCTCAACTTTCGCTTGCGCTGCTTCAGTGACCATCTTCGAAGCAGCCACTTCCGACTGAACCGTCTTCCCTTTGACGAACCAACCGAGCGCGACGCCAGCCGAGACCATGATGAAGGTGCCTAGCGGATACCTGATCAGGTTCTCAAAGTTGGCAACAAACCAGTTGAAAGCTGCGTCGCCCATTCGTCGCTCCTGATTCTTCGAAAATCCGCGCCGTGCTTGCTATGTGATTGCTGATACGAAAACGCCGCCTCCTGCACGGGACAGGAAGCGGCGATTTTCTTGGTCGGGACGAGAGGATTCGAACCTCCGACCCCCACACCCCCAGTGTGATGCGCT
>NZOF01000148.1 GCA_002695185.1 Erythrobacter sp. | reverse complement strand
GCGGGGTGGTGCGGCCCGCAGGCGCAGCCGAGGACACGGCCCGCCTGGACGACGACGCGCGGCACGCGCGGCGCTGGCCCCTTGACCGGCAGACGCAGGGATGCGTGGCGGATAAAGGAAACAGAAAGATCGTCGGGGCGAGGGTGAGCGCGGGCTTGCCCGGTCGATCCCCCGGCACGTCATCAGCTGGTCATGGCCCGCGCCTCAAGCGCGGGCCGCAGAGTTCCTTCTGCCTCCGATGCAGATTCGTTATTTGTTCGGCGTTATACGTTCATCGTAATTCGGTATTCGCCATCTCCCATCCGCCGAACGCCGTCGGCCATCGGACAGCGTTGGTTCCCAATCGCTACCCGGCGCATCGCTCGATCCATGCTGTCTCGCTCAGCGCCTTGCGCCCGCGTCAGCGGTCCCGCCCGCCAGGGCCGAGATCGTCGGGGCAGGGCGCGCAGGACCGGGGTTCGGGGGGCGGCTCGGGACGAGACGGTCAACCGGACGCCGCAGCCGCGCGCATCGCCTCGATCAGCTCGGGTGCAGGACGCCAAGCCGGAACCGGGGGCGGGGCCCGACAAGGGACGCCCGATTGTGCTTTCTCCTATGAGAGGATGCTGCGGATATTGCTCACCGGCCCTATGCGGACATTTGCTGGGCCGTGTCTCGCTGCGGCGCAGCTTCTCCATACCGGACATCTGTGGCATGGTGCAGCATGGAGTGATAGCCCAAGGTCGGCGGTGCGGGACAAAGCTGTCGCTTGCCACTCTGCTTGCGATGGCCGCTCTTGACCGACGTGACCCCTACAGGAGAGAGATCAGACGGTGGCCGCGTGCAGCCATGCCAGATAGACGAAAGTTACATGAGCTTCTCGTGCCCGGCCTAATCACCAAATCGCTCGACATCGAAACCTGGCCAGATTTCGCACGCCTTGTTGAAGCGCATAACGGCGTTTGGGGCGGATGTTGGTGCATGGCGTTTCATGCGAAGGGGGAAGGCTGGGGAAAATCCGCGAAGAAGAACCGGCAGGAGAAGGAATGTCTCGTGCGGGAAGGCCGGGCTCATGCCGCGCTGGTCTTTGATGGCTCCGACTGTGTCGGGTGGTGCCAGTTTGGATCACCTGAAGAACTGCCGCGCATCAAGAACAGGCGCGCTTATCTTTCGACCAACCCGTCGCTTCCCGACTGGCGTATCACGTGCTTCTTTTCCGGTAAGGCCTATCGCGGAAAGGGCGTGACGTCCGCAGCACTGGCAGGTGCCTTGGACCAGATCGGAAAACTGGGCGGCGGCCGGGTGGAAGGATATCCGGAGGACACCGAAGGCCGGAAGGTCTCTGGGTCCTTCTTGTTCAACGGAGCCCTCTCCACGTTTGAACGTCACGGCTTCACGCGGTCGCGTCCGATCGGGAAACACAAATGGGTTGTGACCCGCACCGTGCCCTAATGGGCCATCAAGCGTCCCGTCAGTTGTCGAACAAGTTCAAGTATGTGCCGCTGGCGATAATGACGAGCGCACCGACAGAGAGCTAAGGGCCTCGCCCGTCCTGCGGCCCGGCGAGGCCGTGAACAATCGCGCATCGACAGTATGCGCATGGGCCGAGCTTTCAGTCGTGCGGGACGGAGCAAACCTTGGAAGCGGACCGGCCTATGGGAGGCGGCCTCGCAGAAATAGGAGGAGGGCATCCGCGACCTCATCGGGGGCTTCCTCTGCCATATGGTGACCGCTCATTATGCGGTGTCCCGACACAGCGCGCTTCGTCCAAGCAGTCCATGGCTCCGTCGGATCACCGTAGAGGCGTTCCATATCATCATGAGCCGACCAGAAGACTGCAACGGGGCACTGAACCTTGCACCCCGCCAGCCGATCCGCCTTGTCGATCTCGTAGTCGATTTCCAGTCCGGCCCGGTAGTCTGCCAGCATCCCACGCACCACCTCCGGGTTTCTTGTCGCGGCGAGGTAGTCGGCTGCGTTTTCTGGGCCGAGTGCAGTGCGGTCGCAAGGATACCAGAGGTCCGGGTCGGCCAGGATCGCGGCCTCTGCCTTGTCGCTCTGAGCGAAAAAGAACCAATGCCACCACTCCTTCGCAAACCGCCAATCGGCTCGTTCCAGAGTCTCGTAGATCGGAACACCGTCCATCACGGCCAACGCAGAAACCGCCTCGGGAAACTCCATGGCGAGGCGAAACGCGCGATATGACCCTCGGTCGTGGCCTGCCACTGCGAAACGGTCAAAGCCAAGATCGTTCATGCAGGCATGCAACGCGCGGGCCTTCGAACGGCCAGAAGAACCTTCCAGCGTGTCAGGCTGATAGCTCTGTCCAAAGCCGGGTAGGTCGACGCAGATCACCGTGAAGCAGTTCGCAATCAGCGGAGCGACGCGCCACCAGGTTGTGTGGGTGCGCGGATGGCCGTGCAGCAGGAGCAGAGGCTCGCCGCTTCCGCCCATCCGCAGGCGGAGCGTGCCCCAAGGGGTCACGATTGACCTCAGTTCGAAGTCTTCGAAGAAGCTACTCATAGAGCGAGGCTAGCATCGTCCTGACGAACTCGAAACTTCTAGTATGGGCGCGTTCCGGACCTTTTCCGCAGAGCAGAATGTGGCAAACCTCAAGCGGTCTTATCACCAGCGAAAACGACCGTTTTTGGCGTGCAGGTTCTGTCACTGGGTTTGTGTCCGGTGTGCGGGACAGAGCTGGCTTTCGCTGCGATTGCGCAGATGTTTGGTTTAGGTCAATCAAGCAGGGATAGCTTTTTGAACCACAGGAGCGACTGTGAAGACTGTCATCCTCGAACATGAATACGCCTCACCGGCGAAGGAGGTCTGGGCGCTGGCAACGGACCTCGATGCACTCAGGGAAATCATGGATGGGGTTGTCAGCTTCGAAGGGTTGCCGAGCGGTCGCGTATACCAAGGCCAGAGAATTACCGTGCAGGTGTCGCCGTTCGGGAAGTTACCGCCTCAGCCGTATTTCATGGAAGTCCTGGAATGCGACGACGAAGCAATGATTTTGCGGTCTTCTGAAAAGGGCGCAGGCGTCAAATCGTGGCGTCACACTCTGACCGTGGAACCGCAGCAGTCAGGATCCAGGCTGCGCGACGTCGTTGAAATCGACGCGGGCTGGATGTCATGGGCCTTCGCGCTCTGGGCACGGTTTCTGTATCGCAAGCGGCATGAACCGCGCGTTCAAATGCTTGCGGACATGCGGGCGAAACGGTCTGAGACTGAGTTGTCCGATGCAGAATCGCCGTGAAGTGAACCACGATGGACTGCGGCCCTTCGCGCTATGTGCAGTGAACTGCAAAAAGGGCTCGGAGCGGACATGCGGCGGTGCATCGGGCTCCTCGTCTAGGCGAGACACGGCTGCGGGCGCTGACGGCCCAATCCGGCCATTCGCATGCCACTGAGTTCCGCACTGCAGTTTCTCCTGAGCGGACCTTGCCGGTGGCGCGTAGCATTGGCGAGGTGATGAAGGTCAGCTGGGCGGGACAGAGCGGATGGTCAGGCGAGATCGTTGTCGGGATAGCAGTGATCGGCCCGCAACGGTTGAAATGAAGTGTCTAGCTCATCTTTGTCAGCCTCGCTCGGCCGACCATGCCCCATCCCGCAATAGGCAGCGCGGCATTCTTGAGGTTGCCGCATCGCCATGCTTGCTTCGAAGACGGTAATTTGAAAGTGCCCTTTCTCGGACCTTACGGTCCGGCAAACCGAAGAAGTCTGCGCGCTCGCAGAGCTGCTTTGGGGCGAACACCTCGTTCGCACGAAGCACCGGGAACATTCGCGGGTCCGCCCCGTTAGGTCGTAACGCCTTCGCGTTCACATACCAGCGAAAAGAGGGTTCACATGTCTTACCGCCGCGAACGCCACTCGGACGGCCCGCCGCCCATTATTTATGCAGGCCTCGGCGTGCTCGCTGGGGTCGCCGGATATGCCTATTACCAGCAGCGTGGTCGTAACCGGGTCGAGTATCGCCCGCCCGACAGCGCTCCGGGGCGCCTAGCGCGTGGGGGCCGTGACGATCCCTATACGGTGGTCGGGCGCACCGTGACGATCAGCGCTCCCCGGCAGGAGCTCTACGCCTTCTGGCGCGATTTCTCGAACCTGCCGAAATTCATGGAAAATGTGACCGATGTCGAGATGTCGGGGGACATGACGGCCTGGACCATCCCCGCGCCGATGGGCTCGGTCCGGGTCGTGACGCGCATAGTGAACGACAAGCCGGGCGAACAGATCGCCTGGAGGTCGACCGAAGGCTCGGACATCGAGACACACGGCAAGGTCAGCTTTCGCGATGCGCCCGCAGGTCGCGGGACCGAAGTCGAGGCCGTCATCGCCTATGTCCCGCCTTTCGGAGAGATCGGACGCTGGATCGCGAAGGCGTTCCAGAAAGAGCCCGCCATGCAGGGTCGTCGCGATCTCAAACGGCTGAAGATGCTGTTCGAGACCGGCGAGATCGCCACCAACCGCAACCGCAAGTCCTGAGGTAGATCCATGCGCGCACTGACTTGGCAAGGAAAGCACGACGTTCGGGTCGAGACGGTTCCGGATCCGGAAATCGTCAATCCCCGCGACGCGATTATCAAGATCACCTCGACGGCGATCTGCGGATCCGACCTGCATCTGTATGACGGGGTGATCCCGGGGATGATGTCAGGCGATATCCTTGGTCACGAGTTCATGGGTGAGGTTGTGGAGACTGGCCGCGACAGCACGTTGCAAAAGGGTCAGCGGGTTGTCGTGCCATTTACCATCTCCTGCGGGAAATGCTTCTTTTGCGAGCGCCAACTGTATTCGGCGTGCGACAATTCGAATCCCGTGGAAAAGCAGGATCTGACCGAACCGCTCTATGGTCACGCATTGTCGGCTCTGTTCGGCTATTCGCATCTGACAGGTGGGTATCCGGGCGGGCAGGCCGAATATGTCCGCGTTCCGTTCAGCGATGTCGGACCGTTGGTGATTCCGGACGGGCTGGAGGACGACAAGGTCTTGTTCCTGTCGGATATTCTGCCGACCGGTTGGATGGCAGCCGATAACGCCGATATCGAAGAGGGCGACGTGGTTGCCGTTTGGGGATGCGGTCCGGTCGGACTATTCGCCGTGCAATCCGCCTTTGCGATGGGTGCTGGCAAGGTGATCGCGATCGACGAATACCCGACGCGCCTAAACCTTGCCCGTCAGTTGGGCGCCGAGGTCATCGATTTCAAACAGACCCATGTCCTCGAAGCCCTGATGGAAATGTCCGGGGGACTCGGTCCGGATGCGGTAATCGACGCGGTCGGGATGGAATCCCACGGGTTCGCCCCTGACACGATCATGGACAACGTCAAGCAGAATATTGGGATCGGCGCCGACAGCGCCCACGCCCTGCGCGAGGCGATCTTGGCGGTGCGCAAGGGCGGCCGGATTTCCATTCCCGGCGTTTATGGCGGTTTTCTGGATAAGTTCCCGTTGGGCGCTCTGATGGAAAAGGGCGTTCAGGTCAGGGCCGGCCAGACCCATGTGCAGCGATACATCAAGGATCTGCTGCACAAGATCGGCGAGGGAGAGCTGGATACAACCTTCCTGATCTCGCACCGCCTGCCGCTGGAGGAAGCGGCACGGGGATACGAGAATTTCCGCTACAAGCAGAACGAATGGACCAAGGTCGTGCTGAAGCCCGGCACCGAGGCGGCGGCGTGAGCAATCCGTTCGCCGTCGTGACAGGCGCCTCTTCCGGCATCGGTCTGGAGCTGGCACGATGTGCGGTCGCGGATGGCTATGATGTCCTGATCGCGGCCGATGAGCCTGAGATTGCCAAGGCCGCCGAAGACTTGGGCGCATCGGGGCAGACGGTTCGGGCGCTCGAGGGCGATCTTGCCAGTGCCGAGGGTGTCACTGCCTTGTGGAATGCCATCGGCGACCGGCGCATCGACATCCTCGCGGCCAATGCCGGTCGCGGCCTGGGTCATGCATTCCTGGAACAGGATTGGCGCGATATCAGGGCCGTGATTGGCACCAATGTCACCGGCACGACCGATCTGGTTCATCGCGCCGTGCATAGGATGCGGGCGCAAGGCAGCGGCCGCATTCTGATTGTAGGGTCCATCGCCGGGTTGATGCCTGGCAGCTATCAGGCTGTCTACAATGCCACCAAAGCCTACCTGGACACGCTGTCCTGGGGCATCCGCGACGAGTTGAAGGACAGCGGCGTATCCGTCACCTGCCTGATGCCTGGCCCGACCGATACCGAATTCTTCGACCGTGCGAATATGGAGGACACAAAGGTCGGCCAGTCCGACAAGGCGGATCCGGCAAAGGTTGCGAAGGCCGGCTGGCAGGCGATGATGCGGGGTGCCTCGGGCGTCACGCCCGGTTTCATGAACAAGGTGCAGGCGACACTTGCCGGTGTCCTGCCGTCCGAAATGCTGGCGCGGCTGCATCGCGAGATGGCAGAGCCTAAAGGAGAGAAGGATGGCTGACCGCTTTGCCGTCGTCACCGGCGCTTCGACCGGAATCGGATACGAACTTGCGCGCCGCGCTGCCGAGGACGGCTATACCCTGCTGATCTGTGCGGATGAGCCCGCGATCGAGGAGGCGGCCGGAAAATTGCGCAGGCTCGGTGCCTCGGTCGAGGCATTCGTCACGGATCTGGCCACGACCGGTGGCTTCGAGGCGCTGTGGGACCGCATCGGCGAACGCGAAATCGACTTGTTCTTTGCCAATGCCGGTCGGGCCTTGGGGCATGCGTTTTACGAACAGGACTGGACCGATATCCAGCGGCGCATCGATCTGAATACCGTTCAGACGACCTTGGCGCTGCACCGTGTCGGCCAGAAGATGGCGCGACGTGGTGAGGGTCGCATCCTCGTCACCGGCTCGATCGGCGGGTTCGTCCCCGGTCCTTTCGATGGGGTCTACAACGCCACCAAGGCTTATCTGGATAGCCTGTGCTACGCGCTTCAGGACGAATGGAAGGGTAACGGCGTCACCCTGACCTGCCTGATGCCGGGGCCGACCGAGACGCCCATATTCACGCGCGGCCAGAACCGCCTGCGGGACGCCCCGATCACCGATCACCAGAAGGATGATCCAGCCGAGGTCGCTCGTGCCGGATATGATGCGATGATGGCGGGGGAACGCGGGGTCGTGCCCGGCTTTGCCAGCAAGGTCATCACGATGCTGTCGGGGGTCGTGCCGGAATCGGTGAAGGCGCGGATCCATCGGTGGGGCGCGGAACCGGAATAGGGTGCCGAACGCCGGCAGGCAGCTCCGCTTATCGCGCCACTGAATTGGAAGCTTGCCGCGAGAGGAATGCTGTCCCGACCGCGGCAAGTTTTGATTTCAGAGCGCCAGAAAGACGATCACCAATGCCAGAGCCAGCAGGCCCAGCATGAACGGCACGAAGAGGCGCGACCTGTCGCGGGTGGTCGGACCGGCGGGCACCGTTGGGACATCTTCCGTCTCCGCACGCGCTCCATGCGCAGTTTCGCTGGCAACGGCCGTGCGTGCCTGATGTTCGGTGATCGGCTGCGGCTCAATATATACACCTACGAGATCGACCACCAGTCCAAGGCTTCAAAGATTTTTATCAGTAAGAAATTCGATTTCGAGGACGAAGACATCCTGCAGGCCGAACTGCTGGCTTATTTCCTCTCAAGCAAAGCCTGCGGCCCGAACGCGCAGTTAATCCGCGATCTGATTAAACCCCTGCCGTTTGATCCTGCTCGCGAGGGCGAATATCTGGCAGCTCTCCGGTGCGACAGGAAAAAGATGGCTGTGCTCGACGAGCTGGAGGCGCTTTACGAGGACGTCACGAACTTCACAGAGCGCCGCGAACTGCTGGAAGCCTCGGCGCTCGCAAATCTCACCTATGGCGAAGAATTCGAAGATGAAGACATAGAGGACTTTGACTTTGACAATGGTGAGGATGGAGACGGCAGGTAATCGGCTGGGTAGGGCGGTTGGGAAGACCCGAGTTCAGAAAAGACAAACCGCTTGGGCGCCAAAACAGATACAACCGTCGGTCTGGCAGAGACTGTCTGCCGCCGTCCGCAAACGCGGATAGAAGCCGTTCATACCCGGCGCAGCGAACGACCGCTGTCCGCCCTTTCATGCCTACGGCTTACGTAATCGCAGAGGAAGGCAAGCGATTGCCGCGAACGGCAGATCGGCCCGCATCCTGCACTTCACGCTGTGATATACCAGATCGCAGCCACGGAGGCGCCGAGGGCGGCCTGGGCGGCAGCCCAGAGTCCGGCGCTGGCGGCGGCATTCTGGACATAGGGGTAGAAATAGTTCGCAGCGGTCGCGACGACGAGGCTCCGAAAGATCAGACGGGGCATAATGTGCTCCTTGCAATGGTATATCTCTAAATATAGATACCAGATATACCATGCGAGAGGCGACATGACAATCTTGATCAAGGGCGACGAGATCGACAGCCTTGTCGAGCGATACTGCGCGATGACCGGGCTTACGAACAAGAGCGAGGCTGTTCGCCGGGCGCTGGCCGCGCAGATCGAGGCGCTGTCACAGCGTGAAACGCTGGCGCAGCGTGTCGCGAAGGTTCAGGCAAAGGCGGCCGCGGCCGGGATTTTCGCGGATGGCCGGGACGACAAGGACCTGATGGACGATATGTGGGGCGAGGGCTGATGTTCGTCGATGCCAGCGCTCTTGTGGCGGTGTTGAAGGGCGAGCCGGATGGCCCGGCCTACCTGAAGGCGATGGAGGTCGCGCGCGGCAAGATCCGGGTCTCGCCCATCGTCCGGCTGGAAGCGGCCATTGCACTGGCGCGGACGCGCCGCGACGGGCGCGGCGATACCCATGCGACGGCCGAGGATTTCGCGGTCGCGGCCGAGCTGGTCGCGGATCTTCTCGACGCTATCGGCGCCGATGAAATGCTGGTGACGCCGGCCATCGGCCGGGATGCGATCGAGGTCATGGGTCGCTATGGCAAGCTGACGGGCCATCCGGCGAAGCTGAACATGGGAGATGCGCTGTCCTATGCCTGCGCGAGCGCCTTCCGGATCCCGTTGCTCTATAAGGGCGACGATTTCCGGCAGACGGATCTGGGCTGAGGATGCGCATGATCCGGGCTGCCATCTTCGCGATGCTTCTGGCGTCCTCTGCAACAGCCATGCCGATCTGCGGCAAGGGCTTGCGCGTGACCTGCGTGGTCGATGGCGATACCGTCTGGATCGAGCGCGAGAAGATCAGGCTTTTGGGCATCGACACGCCGGAACTGTCGCAGCCGCAATGCGCGCAGGAGGCTCTGCAGGCGATGGAAGCGCGCGACCGGCTGGCGCAGATCCTCGACGGCCGCGTGACCATCGAGCGCGAGGGTCAGGACAGATACGGGCGCACGCTGGCGCGCTTGCACACGCCGGATGGAGAGGCGGGGGATATTCTGGTCAGGGAGGGTTTCGCGCGGGTGTGGACCGGCCGTCGCGAACCATGGTGCCGGTAGATGAGGGCAGGGAAGTCATGACGATGACGGCGGAGCTGCGCGACGGAACGGAGATTGCGCTGTCAGCGGGCGAGGGACAGCGCGTTCTCTACGCGCTGACGAGCCTCGCTGTGACGGCGCTCGGGCCGCATCTCAATGTGGCGCGGATCGTTGCGGCTGACGGTGACATCCTGTGGGCGCTGAACGACGATCAGCCTGCGGGCTGAACGCGGAAAAGCGGCCCCGGAGGGGCCGCTGATCTTTCAGGGCAGTATTTTGATAAGCGTGACGGTCAAACCGACGATGCCGCCCGCCATGATCCAGAGGTGCCGAAAGAGATCTGCTTTGAACTCGGCCATATCGCGGCGGACTTCGGCCAGATCCTGCTTGGTCGCGAGGGTAGAGGTATCAGCCTCGGCCATCCCTTCCGCAATAGCTTCTGCTGCTCGCTGATCGAGCCCGGCAGCGCTGAGCTTTCGGGCAAATTTCAGTGTGTCGATGTGCAGCGCGTTCGCCATGTTTGTCTCCTTGATGACAATATAGGGGATTACCGCGTCTCAGAGAAGGCATATCGCCCGCCCTGCGCGGTCGCAGGCAGACGGACACGCCAGGTCAGGGACGCCCGGCACGGGCGCTTGCAAG
>NZOF01000014.1 GCA_002695185.1 Erythrobacter sp. | reverse complement strand
TGCGCCACTAACCCCGAAGGGTTCGTTCGACTTGCATGTGTTAGGCATGCCGCCAGCGTTCGTTCTGAGCCAGGATCAAACTCTCAAGTTTGTGTCACATACCAAGCAAGCACGATCCGAAGATCGCCAACCCGCTAGGCATGAGCTTCAAGGAGCCGATACCTGCACTGTCAAACGTAATGGATACGAATGAACATGCATCATACCACCCAGACTGTGGAGCCTGAATGGATGTGGCAATCGGCTTCAATTAACCGGTACTCGGAGCCTTGAGGTCCCCGAACCGGGCGCCGTCGCCCACATGTCCCTTCATCAAAAACTAACAATGTCAAAGAACTCACCAGACACTAATACCGGACAGCTAATCACTCCCCGATTTACACCGGGGGACCGGCTATCCGTCTATGTTGGCGACCAACCCAGCGTCCGGTAGAAACCGTCAGCGCCGCGTCGGTGAGGGCCATCTAGGCCCCAGCCGGGATTCGGTCAATGGGTTTTTTGCAGTAATATTTCAAAAGCTGGAAATATCCCGGAATTCAGCCATTCCTGATCAGCCCCAAGCCTGCGTGCCCGTGCTGCTATCTGGGACACTTTGGCGCCAAGGGTCCCTCACCTGCCGTGATTCACCCTAAAATCGAATGATTCCCGCTTCTGATTCCCCCTCACGGTGATTCCCCAAGTGAGTCGATTCATCATCTGAACGATTCTCGGACACCTTCTGCCCCTTGCGCATTATGGTTTGAAAGGAGGCGTCTTTGTCCGACAGCATATCGATTAATGGAACCGCTCATCCGATCCCGGAAGATCCGAGAGTGTCTTTGCTGGATTTCCTGCGCCAGGATCTGGGCCTCACAGGCACCAAGAAGGGCTGCGACCATGGCCAGTGTGGTGCGTGCACGGTCATGGTCAACGGCGTGCGGATCAACAGTTGCCTCACCCTCGCCGCGATGCATGATGGTGACGAGGTGACCACGATCGAAGGGCTGGGCACGCCCGAAGAGCCCTCTGCCCTGCAGAAGGCCTTCCTTGAACATGACGGTTACCAGTGCGGTTATTGTACGCCGGGCCAGATCTGTTCGGCCACGGCTATGCTGAGAGAGCTGGCTGCCGATTGGCCCAGCGATGCCAGCGAAGACCTCCAAGGCAAAATCTCAATCTCGGGCGAGGAAATACGTGAACGCATGAGCGGCAATCTGTGCCGCTGCGGCGCCTATGCGAATATCGTCGCCGCCATTCGCGAAGTTGCGGAGCAGGGAACATGAAGCCCTTTCAATATACGCGCGCCCGCACACTGACCGATGCGGCTCAGATAACGACGCAAGAAGACGCAATTCCGATTGCAGGCGGAACCAACCTGCTCGACCTGATGAAGCTGCAGGTCGAAACGCCTGACGAGCTTGCTGACATCAACCGCATCGGCTTTGGCGAGATCGAGGACACCGATGACGGCGGCCTTTCGATCGGTGCCTTGGCGACAAACACCGCAACCGCTGTCCACCCGCGGGTGCGTTCGGACTATCCCGTGCTGGCCCGCGCCATCCTGGCCGGCGCGACGCAGCAACTGCGCAACAAGGCGACGACCGGCGGCAATCTGTGTCAGCGCACGCGGTGCTATTACTTCACCAATATCGACCAGCCCTGCAACAAGCGCGAGCCAGGCAGCGGATGCGGGGCGATTGACGGCATTGCCAAGCTGCACGCCGTGCTTGGCACGAGCAGCGAATGCATCGCCACCTATCCCGGAGACATGGCAGTGGCGCTGAGCGCACTGGATGCGCGGATAGCGTCTGCCAATGGATCGGAACGAACATTCCCGGTGCGTGACTTCCACTGCCTGCCCGGCGATACGCCTTGGCGCGATAATGTGCTGGAGACGGGCGAGATCATCACCGCGGTTACCCTTCCCGCCCCCGTCAGCGGCACCCAACTCTATCGCAAGGTTCGCGAACGGTCTTCCTATGCCTTCGCGCTGGTATCCATTGCCGCTGTTGTCGAGCTGGAAGATGGCAAGTTCTCGCGCGCCGATCTGGCATTCGGCGGATTGGCGCACAAACCGTGGCACGATCCTCGCATCAGCGAAGCGCTGATCGGTAAAGCCCCCTCATCCGATCTATTCGACCGTGCCGCCGATATCCTGCTGGAAGATGCCCGCGGGTTCGGTGAGAACGATTTCAAAATTCCCCTGGCCCGGCGGACGCTTCACGCCGTCCTCGAGCAAGCAACGGAGGGCGCGGCATGACTGTGCATTTCAAACAGGACAAGCCCGACAAGACCAACCGCCTCGACGATATGAAGCAGGGCGTGCTGGGCAAGGCGCTTCCCCGTGTCGAAGGCCTGGCAAAGGTTACGGGCACCGCGCCTTATGCAGCGGAATATCCGATCGCCAACTGCGCGGAAGGGGTGCTGGTCACCTCCACGATCACGCGCGGCGAAGTCACATCGATCGACAAGGAAGCCGCACTGGCCATGCCGGGCGTGATCGCCGTCATCGACGATCCGCTTCTCACTACCCGCGCTGCGCAAGGTACGGCAGACGAGGCTCCGCAGCAGGACCCGGCAACCGTCTGCTATTGGGGCCAGCCCATCGCTCTCGTGGTCGCGGAAACCTTCGAACAGGCGCGTCATGCCGCCAAGCATATTGGTGTCGAGTACCGCGAGGATGAAGGTGCCCCGCTCGATCCGCAGGCGGTCGAACACGAAGAGCAGGAAGATGAAACCGTGCGGCAGGGCGATCTGGCGCATGCAATGGCCGAGGCCGCGCATTCCGTCGACGTCACCTATACCACCAAAGGGCACGCCTCGGCGGCGATGGAGCCGCATGCCGCGATAGCTGAATGGGATGGCGAAAAGCTAACGGTGCATGCATCGCTGCAGATGCTGAACTACAACATCAGCGAATTGGCCGACTCTCTCGACATGGAGGAAGAGAACATTCGCCTGATCTCGCGCTTCGTTGGCGGCGGGTTCGGGTCGAAGCTGGGCATTAGCGAGGAAACGGTCGCTGCCTCCATCGCGGCGAAACAACTTGGGCGACCCGTTCGCGTCGTGATGTCGCGTCAGCAGGTGTTTCAGTGCATCATGCGCCGTTCGGAAACGACGCAGCGGCTAAGGCTGTGTGTCGATGACGATGGCAAGCTTACCGGTTTCGGCCATCAGGCGCTGGTGTCGAACCTGCCCGGCGAAACCTTTGCCGAGCCGGTGCTTCAATCATCCCACTTCCTCTATGGCGGCGAGAACCGCGAGCTGCTGCTGGAAGTTGCCCGCATTCACCAGATGACCGCCGGTTCGGTCCGCGCTCCGGGTGAAGCCGTGGGCATGCCTGCGCTCGAAGGGGCGATGGATGTCCTGGCCGAAAAGGCCGGGATCGATCCGGTCGAACTGCGGCTGAAGAACATTCCGGACAAGGATCCCGAAGAAGGCCTGCCCTTCTCTTCCCACAAGCTGGCCGAATGTCTGAAACAGGGTGCCGAAGCTTTTGGCTGGGACCATGGCCCGCGCAAACCGCGCCAGACGCAGGAAGGCGAATGGTGGGTGGGCACCGGCATGGCCAGTGCGGCGCGCGTGCACAACATCGCCGAAGCCAAGGCACGCGTTACGCTGAAAGCCGATGGTACAGCTCTGGTCGAAACCGACATGACCGATATCGGCACGGGCACCTATACCGTCGTCGCGCAGCTGGCTGGCGAGATGCTCGGACTCGATCCCGAGAAGGTGCTCGTCGATCTGGGCGATACGCGCAACCCGCGCGGCCCGGGTTCTGGCGGCAGCTGGGGCGCTTCCTCCATCGGTTCAGCAGTCTATGTTGCCTGCAACGCCATCCGCGAGGAACTGGCAGAGCGCATCGGCATCAGCGAAAGCGAGCTGGAACTGTTAGACGGGCAGGCATCATCGGGTGAGAGCCTGATCAGCCTGCTGGATGGCAAGGACATCGAACGCGAAGGCCATTACGAACCCGGCGATATCGAAGACGATTTCACCGCTTCGGGCTTCGGCGCCTTCTTCGCACAGGTGCGGGTAAACCGCTTCACCGGCGAAACGCGGGTCGACCGGATGCTGGGTGCGTTCGGCTTCGGGCGCGTGCTCAACCACAAGACTGCCCGATCGCAATGTCTCGGCGGAATTACGTGGAGCATCGGCGTCGCGCTGACCGAGGCACTGGAGTTCGATCCGCAGGACGGTCACTTGGTCAACTGCGACCTTGCCGAATATCACGTCCCGGTTCACCGCGACGTGCCCGATCTCGATGTGATTATGGTCGAGGAACGCGACGCTGCGGCAAGCCCGATCCAGGCCAAAGGCATCGGCGAGCTGGGCATGTGCGGCGGGGCGGCGGCGATTGCCAACGCCATCTACAATGCCTGCGGTGCGCGCATCTTCGATTATCCGATGACACCTGACCGCGTCATGGCGGCCATGCCCGAATAGTGCTGCAAACCACAACCAGAACAGCGCCCACCACCGATGACCATGTCGCCTTGGCAGCAGCATGCGATCACGGCGTGGGGCTGTGTACCATTGTCGGTATCGAGGGCAGCTTTTCCCGCCGGATGGGCGCGCAACTGGCGGTGCTGCCGGATGGGAGCACGGTGGGCAGTCTGGCAGATGGTTGTCTGGAGGCGCAGCTGGCCTCCGACATGCGCGAGATGAAGGCACCGACGGTCATTCGCTATGGCCGCGGGTCGGACGTGATCGACTTTCGCCTGCCGTGTGGAAGCGGTCTCGATATTCTGCTGGACCCGGCCCCGGATCGCACCGCCTGCCGCCGCGCGATTGGGAGTTTGGAGGGTCGGACAACTGCGAACCTTAGGCTGCCCAACGTCTCGCCGCTTCAAAATCGCAACTACATCCCGGCCCTGCGGATCGCTGCCTTCGGAGAAGGGCCGGAGCTCCAGAAGCTCAATGCCCTCGCCCACGCGCTCGGTATTTCTATCGACTGCCAAGAAAAGGACCGCCTCTCGCTCGGCCAGCGTGCAGAGCATTGCCAGCTCGATCGGTGGACGGCCGCGCTGCTGCTCTTTCACGATCACGAATGGGAACTACCTTTGCTGGAACAGGCGCTCGACAGCCAGGCCTTCTACATCGGAGCGCAAGGCGGGGAGAATGCCCGGGTCGCACGGACCCTGGCGCTGACGCAGCGCGGTGTGGCAGAAGAACAGATCGCCCGCATCCGCAGCCCGATCGGGCTGATCCCATCCTGCAAGACGCCGGCTTCGCTCGCCCTGTCGGCTATCTCCGAAATCGTCGCGCGATACGAACGGCTTCATGCCGCCGCTTGAACCAGACATCGCTCTGGTTCTTCTGGCTGCCGGTCGCAGCGAACGGTTCGGTAGCGACAAGTTATTCGCGTCCTTTCGGGGCAAAGCCCTGTGGGAATGGGCAGCGGAAGCGGCCGAGGATGCCGGGTTCGCAAACCTCTATATGGTTGTGGCGGAGCGGTCGCAGTTGCTCTGCCGAAAAGGGTGGAGGCCGGTAATCAACCCTCATGCCGAACAAGGCATGGGCACATCGATTGCAGCCGGTGTTGATGCAGGATCGGCGCATCGCCGCATTGTCATCGCCCTTGCAGACATGCCCATGGTGGGGCCCCATCATCTTCGCCTTCTTGCCGAAGGCAGCGGCACAGTTTTCACGCGGCAGGCGGACGGCACGCCGGGCAGCCCGGCAGCCTTCGGTCAGGAGAGCTTTGCGGCACTACGGAGCCTGAAAGGCGATCGCGGTGCCCGCAGCCTGTCCTTTCCAGAGGCATCCATCGTCGACCCTGGCGACCGAAGGATCGTGTTGGATATCGATACCCCTTCCGAACTGGCGCGCCAGCAGGATTAGAGATGGGCCGATCGGGCAATTTCTCGATTCGGCAAGAGCGACTCACACTCACGAGTAGGTGTCTAACATCCTGAAAAGCAGCTTGTAGTCACTGCGAGGGCGTAAAAAGAGGCTGCCTCGGGAAGGCGAAACCAGCGAGCCGCAACACGCTTTGCAGTGATGTCCCATAATGGGTCACAAAGTATATGACCCTAATCGTTACCCGACTTTTGATTACCCATAATGGCCATTAGGCAACGAGTCGAATAACTCTGGCAGCCACAAGACTTCGACGTCTGTGCGTATCACGAATACATCGCCTGCCTGAGAAATAAGAAAGGGAAGCACAACTTTGGAAACGGGGGGCGCATACCATGCGTACGGCATCTACAAGTGTTTCACTTATATGTTCTAGTTCAATCGTCAGCGAAGGACTCAAGTCCATCTTGCTTGACGAGGATTTCACGATCGTCGGTCAGCACAAAAGCTGCCAGGCCCTGATTACCGCCGGGCAAAGCGACGCGGTAGAAACGGGTATGGTCGTCATCGACGCCGATGCCATGCAGAATGTGGCGAAGGACGTAGCCGCAATTCGCGAAGTCTTCTCGGCTTCACGCATCGTCATCCTGCACGAAGACCTCACCTTGGCTTCCCTGATCGAAGTATTCGATGCCGGGGCCGATGGTTATGTCCTCAAGGAAACGTCCTGCGAATCTCTGGTCAATTGCCTTCAGCTCGCCGCCCGCGGTGAAAAGGTCCTGCCGGGAGAACTGGTCAAGCAGCTACCGCATTTCGCCCGTGCATCGGTCGACCAGACGAAAGCCGAAGGCGAACTGTCGGACCTGCTTTCCGAGCGCGAGCTCGCGACACTGCGGTGCCTTGTAATGGGCCATCCGAACAAGGTCATCGCTCGCCGGCTCGATATCGGTGAAGCGACGGTCAAGGTGCATGTAAAGGCCATCCTGCGTAAGCTGAACGTGCAGAACCGCACACAGGCAGCGATCTGCGCCGTCAATCATGGCGTGCAGGCGACATTGCCTCCGCCCTTGCAGCCGGTCCCGGTTGCGGCAACCGATTGCTCCGACGATCTCGAAGAGGTCTGCGAAAGCAACCGCGCCGCACCGTTCATGCTCGCAAACAACCGCCCGCCATTGCACGCGCTGAGCGCTTAGAGGGCAAACAGGCCCGCACGACGGGAGCGTTTACGGGGGTCCGGTCAAGGCGCAGACTCTTTCGAACCCGAATGGGGCCGAAGGAGTCTGCGGCCTTGTCTTTCTGCGAGTGAGACGAGCGTCCGGCTCATGCTTCTGCTGGTTCTGGGCGCACGGTTTCCGCCGTATGCGCGATCCTGTCCCGGTCAGCTACCAATCTAGCGAAATGGAAATTCGATGAAGATCACGATGATCGGTTCGGGCTATGTCGGCCTGGTTTCCGGAGCCTGCTTCGCCGATTTCGGACATGAAGTCGTCTGCGTCGACCTGCATCAGGGGAAGATCGAGGCGCTCCGGAACGGCAAAGTCCCGATCTTCGAGCCCGGCCTTGAGGATCTGATCAAGCGCAATGCAGCCGCGGGGCGCATCTCCTTTACCACCGACCTTGCCCCGGCGGTTGCGCGCGCGGACGTCGTGTTCATCGCTGTCGGCACACCGTCGCGACGCGGGGATGGTCATGCCGATCTGAGCTTCGTGCACGCCGCCGCAGCCGACATAGCCCGTGCCATGGACGGCTTTACCGTGGTGGTTACCAAGTCGACCGTTCCCGTAGGCACGGGCGACGAGGTGGAGCGGATCATCGCGGACACGCGGCCCGACGGGGAGTTCGCCGTCGTGTCCAACCCCGAATTCCTGCGCGAAGGCGCGGCTATCGAGGATTTCAAACGGCCCGACCGGATCGTGGTGGGGTCCGAAAATCCGCGGGCACTGGAGGTCATGCGCGAAGCCTATCGACCGCTCAGCCTGAACAAGTCGCCGATCCTGGAGATGAACCGGCGCTCCGCCGAGCTTACCAAATATGCCGGGAATGCCTTCCTCGCGACCAAGATCACCTTCATCAACGAAATCGCGGATCTGTGCGAGAAAACCGGCGCCGATGTGCAGCAGGTCGCGCGCGGCATCGGACTCGATAATCGCATCGGCCGCACCTTTTTGCACGCGGGCCCCGGCTATGGCGGCAGCTGTTTTCCCAAGGATACGCTGGCCCTGCTCAAGACCGCGCAGGATTTCGAGGCGCCGCAGGCGATCGTGGAGGCGGTCGTACAGACCAACGACAAGCGCAAACGGGCCATGGGCCGCAAGGTGTTGCAGGCGATCGGTGACGACGTGCGCGGGAAAGTGGTCGCAATTCTCGGCCTCACCTTCAAGCCGAATACCGATGACATGCGCGACAGCCCCGCCATCGCCATCGTTCAGACGCTGCAGGATGCCGGAGCGGTGGTTCACGCCTACGACCCCGAAGGAATGGCCAATGCCCGTGAGGTTCTCGACGACATCGTCTATTTCGATGATCCCTATGCGGCGATGGATGGCGCCGAGGCTCTCGCCATCGTGACCGAGTGGAACGAGTTTCGCGCGCTCGACCTCGCCAGGGTACAGGCAAAGCTCAAGGGCATGGTGCTGGTGGACCTGAGAAACATCTACGACCGGGACGAGGTCGAGATGCTGGGCATCAAATATGTCGGTGTCGGTCGCTGATGGGGTGATGTGCCTGCAGGCGCAGGTGCAGACCGCATGCTCGCCACCTGCCCTTCCGGATAGGCCATTGTCCAATCGTGGTATCTCGCATGCCTACGCGCAGGATGTGGCCTCACTGGTGTAGCACGGAACACGCGATTCTTACGGGCGCGCAGCGTCGTAGACAGGACAAGGTGCGCAATGCCTAAAGCCATGTTTGTCATTTCCGGGCTTGGCGCCGGCGGGGCGGAAAGGGTGGTCTCGCAAATCGCCTCGCACTGGCAGACGCATGGCGTGGAAGTCGCAATCGCCAGCTTCGACCGGCCGGAAGATGCCGAGTTCCATCACTTCGATGCCGAGATCACCCGGCACCGCCTCGGTCGGTCTGGGAGCGGGCAAATCTCCGGCAAGCTGTCCAAATTCCATAATCTGATCGACCTGCGCCGCCTGCTCCGGAAAGAGGCACCGGACGTGGTCATCCCCTTTCTCACGAAGAACAATCTGATCACTCTGCTGGCTTCGCGGGGGACGGGAATCCCGGTCGTCTGCTGCGAACGCAACAATCCCGAACAGCAGCAGAAGCATCCCGCTTGGAACGCGCTGCTTTCCGCGGCATATGGCCGGGCGCGGCTGATCGTCTGCCAGACGGAGGCGGTAAAGCGCTGCTTTCCGAAAGAGGTTTCCCAGCGCCTGCGGGTCATTCCCAACCCGGTCAGTGCATGGCCCAAGCGCCGCCGGACCACCGAAGCGAACACCATTGTCGCGGTCGGTCGCCTGAACGACCAGAAAGGGTTCGACATGCTGATCGAGGCTTTTGCCGAAATAGCGGCGAAGGCTGAGGACTGGCAGTTGCTGATCTTCGGCGACGGCCCCCTCCGCGGCGCGCTGGAGGCGCAGATTGCCGGTCTTGGTCTGGCGGAGCAGGTCAAGCTGATGGGCACTACCGACACCCCCGGCGCGTGGGTGGAGGGCGCCGATCTGTTCGTGCTTTCCTCGCGCTATGAGGGCTTTCCCAATGTGTTGGGGGAAGCGATGGCGGCGGGCCTGCCGGTAATCGCCACCGACTGCGATTTCGGGCCCGCGGAGATGATCGAGCATGGGCGGTCCGGCCTGCTCGTCCCCCCCGGCGATGCCGCAGCGCTGGCTCGGGCGATGGAGCAATGCGTCGAGAGCGCGGACCTGCGAAAGCAATTGGGGAACGCCGCCGCGAGGGCCATCCGCAAGTTCGCCCCCGAGTGGGTGATGCAGCAGTGGGATGCCGTTCTGGCCGAGGCCCTGTCCTCGCGCGCGCCTGCCCCCGAACCGGCCATCACGAAATCCGAGGAGCCTGCGCAATGACACAGCCCATCAAATTGCTGCTGACATCGGCAGGCCGCCGGGCCGGGCTGGTCGAATGTTTCCGTTCCTCCGCCGCCCGCATCGGCGCGCCGATCGAGGTGCACGCCTGCGATCTCTACCCGGACATGAGCGCGGCCTGCACGCTGGCCGACACGCATTTCGCCGCTCCGCGCTGCACCGACGAGGACTATATTCCAACCCTGCTAAACTATGCTCAGCAGAACGACATTTCCCTGATCGTGCCGACGATCGACACCGAACTGCAGCCCCTTGCCGCATCGCGCGAGGAGTTTGCCGCGCTGGGCACCTATGTCCACGTATCGTCCGAACAGACCATCGACATCGTGCGCGACAAGAAGCGCACGATGGATGTGCTCGCCACCGCGGGCGTTCCCGTGCCGCGCACGGCGACGCTCGAGCAGTTCCGGCTGAGCCAGGACAAGTGGGACTGGCCATTGTTCGTCAAACCCGTGGCGGGCAGTGCCAGCCGCGGGATCGCAATGATCAACGGCATGGACGAATTGCAGGATCGATACCCCGAACGCATGCTGGTGCAGGAAGCGCTCGGCGGCGACGAATATACGGTGAACCTGTTCGTCGGCGATAACGGGATCATGCACGGCGCCATCCCGCATCTCAGGATGTCCGTGCGCGCAGGCGAGGTGGAAAAAGGCCGCACGGTTCGCCGCCCCGAATTCGAGATCATCGCGCGCCGTCTGGCCGAAGCGCTGCCCGGCGCGCGGGGCGTATTGTGCTTCCAGCTGTTCGACGATCCGCGGCTTGGCCCCCGCGTGATCGAGATCAACGCCCGCTTCGGTGGCGGCTACCCGCTGGCCGATCAGGCGGGCGCGCATTTCGCCGAGAATGTCCTGCGCACCGCCATGGGCCTGCCGCTGGTCCGGTGCGACATGTGGCACGACGGGGTGACCATGCTGCGGTATGACAATGCCGTCTTCGTCTAGCACTCCTGCGCCAGACATTCTCGTCTTCGATCTCGACGATACGCTCTATCTGGAACGGGATTTCGCCTTCAGCGGTTTCGCCGCGGTCGAGGCGCATCTGCGCGGCCTGCATGGTGATGCTGTCATTCCCGGCACGTGCCGCGAGCTGTTCCTGTCCGGCATCCGGCAGGATATTTTCGACCGCGCGCTGGACCGCTTCGGCATCGCGCATAGCCCGGCGCTGATTGCCGATCTGGTCACGCTCTATCGCCAGCACAGCCCCTATATCGCCGCCTGTCCCGACACCTTCCGCTTTCTTGCGGCAGACCGCAGGCCGCGCGCCATCATTACCGACGGACCGGCGAAAATGCAGCGGAGCAAGATCGCGGCGCTGCGCATTGCCGACCAGTTCGGGCTGATCATTCCCACCGGTGAACTGCCGCCGGGCATGGGCAAGCCTCATCCCCGCGCGTTCGAGCAGGTCATGCAATGGTCGGGCAAGGACGGCCCGGCGCATGTCTATATCGCGGACAATCCGGCCAAGGACTTCATCGCCCCGCGCCAACTGGGCTGGCACACGGTCCAGATCGACCGGCCGGGCAGAGTGCATTCGCCCGGCGCGCCATCACCCGATCATGCCGCAAAGGCGACGATCGCCTCCTTCGACGAGCTGGCCGCCACCCTGCAGATGGTCGATTAGCTTCCGGTTTCGGGCAGCACCGAAACGGTGCGCCGTTCGCCGCCCGCCATTACCAGCAACGTGCGCAGGATGATCCGGCAATCGAGCCACGCGCTGCGATTGGCGATATACCACAGATCGAGCGCGACCTTCTCGTCGAGCGTGAGCAGCGTATTGCCGCTGACCTGCGCCCAGCCGGTCAGCCCGGGGCGCACCGCCCCGCGCCTGTCCCCCTTTGCGCCCATCCCGGCGACCGTTTCCGGAAGCAGCGGGCGCGGCCCGATGAAGTTCATTTCGCCCAGTACGACATTCGCAAGCGCCGGTAGTTCGTCGAGCCTGGTGCGGCGCAGGAAATTGCCCAGCCGCGTAGTCCGTTTCTCATCCGGCAGCAGCGCGCCGCGCGCATCGCGCAGATCCTTCATGCTGCGGAACTTCACCAGCGTGAACCCTGTGCCATTCTTGCCCGAGCGAGTCTGGCGAAAGATCACCGGCGAGCCGAGCGAGAACCAAACCAGCACGCCCAGCACCGCGAGCAATGGCAGAGTGAGGATCAGCAGGCACAGGGCAGTCAGGCGCGAAACCATCGTCCGCCCCAAACCCTAATAGGCGAATTCATCGGCATCGGCCTGCTTGCGGCGGAAGATACCCATGATCCGCTGCCTGATCGAACGCGGCGCCTGCGGATTGTCCGAATAATAATCCGACGCCGCGACATAGAACTGGATCGCATCGCCATACTGGCGGCGGGCATGTTCGGCGTAATCGACGTGATCGAACACCACGCCATCGGCGCGGCCCGAAAGCGTTTCGAGCGTCGCGCTCATCTGTTCGATCGTCGTCCTCCCCCAGCGCGACACCACCAGTGTGTTATCGGTGAAATCGCACATGGCGCGGGCATCGCGCACCGCCAGCGCGGCAGGTGCGTTGATGATCAGCAGATCGAAATGCTGCTTCAGTTCGGCCAGCAAATGCCGCAGGCGCTGGGCCGTCAGGATCGCGGCGGGGTTTTCGACAGGCCGCTTGGCGCTGAGGATCACGATGCGGCCGTTATCCTGCGCAAAGGCGTTTTCGATCTCCTCCGCCCCCAGCCCGTCGGGCGTATCCAGCATCGGCTTGGCGTCGGGATCCTGCAGCAGATCGTCCAGGCTTGCCCGGCCCGACAGCACATCCACGATATCGGGCGTGTCGAGATTGGCCTGCACATCCTTGAGCAATCCCTTCATGCGCAGATCCAGATCGACCAGCACCACGCTCTGCCCCATGACCTTGGCCGCGGCGGCCAGCGTCAGCGACACGGTCGATTTGCCGTCATTGGGCAGCGGGCTGGTGATGAGGACCGATTGCGATCCGCCATGCGTGCGCAGGCCGCGCATTTCCGAATAGATCGACCGGGCAGCCTCCGCGAACAGCGAATGCGGGTCCTGGATCACCGGGCTTTCGCCCAGCTTGTCGGACAATCCGGCTTCGATGCGCGGCAGCATGCCCAACGTCGGCAGGCCGAAATGCCGGGCCACATGGGCCGAAGTCCGCAGCCGCCCGTCCGCCAGTTCGAGGCCGAGCGCCATCATCACTGCCAGCACTGCCGAACCCAGCATGGCCATGACAGTCATCTTGGCCGGGGCGGGCGAAATGCGATCGTAATTGGCTACGGCGGGCGAAACTACGGTGGTATTCACCCCTTCCAGCTGCATCTGGGCGCGGATCTGTTCGATGCGTTCGACGATCGAGGAGAAAGCCGCATTGGCCAGCGCATTGTTCCGCTCCAGCTCTGCCAGCCGCACCGAATTGCCATTGTTCTCGAAAGCCTTGGACTGGACCGATGCCAGCGCCCCCTGCAGGCGGCTCGCCCGCGCGGCATCCTGCGCCGCCTGGCTGCGCGCCATTTCGCGCATCTGCGCCGCCTCTGCATTGGCCACTGCCTGCGCCGCAGCGCGCGCATCGGCCCGCTGGCTGGCAAGCGCGGCTTCCACCGAAGAAAGCTCGCTGGTGACCCGCGCCATATCGGGATGGCCGGAACCGAAGGTTGCGCCCAGCCGCGCCTTTTCCGCCACCAGGCTTGCCTGTTGCCGCTCCAGTTGCTGGACGGCCGCCGATGTCGCCTGCGCCGTGCTGCGCAGGCCCGCTGCATTGGCGATCACCGCGCTGCGCGAAGAAGACCCGGCGCTGTTGGCGCTGGCAGACGCCGCCTCGGCAGCGATCTGGTTCATGTAGGACAGGTTTTCATTGGTGCCGAGGCCGAAGGGCATGCCCGCATCGCGGCGAAATTCGGCAAGGTCGCTCGATGCGGTGCGCGCCGCCTCTTCGCGTTCGTCACGCTCGGTCAGCAGCGATTGGAGCAATTCCTCGCGCTGTTCGGTGCCCCGGCGCGTGCGCACCTTGCTGACCGAAAGCGGATACTGGTTGGCGATGCGGGCAGACAGTTCGGGCGATTTGGTGGTGATGGTGACCTGGATCAGATCGGACTGCGGCTCGCTGGTGACGGTCAGCCTGCCCAGCAGCGTGTTGATCGCCTGATGCATCGTCACAGTGCCTTCGCCCGCGTCGCCCATCTCCCGGCGGAATTCGGGATCGTCGAGCAAATCGAGATCGTTCACCACCGCTTCGGCCGATGAGCGCGAACGATGCAGGCGCACGGCATTGGCCACGCGCACTTCGTTGCGGTTGCTGACATCGGCCTGGTTGGTGCCCACCTCGTCGATCAGCTGGACCTGAACCTGCGAGGTGGAACTGTAGAGATTGGGCGACAGCAGCTGATAGGCCAGCACCGGCAGCGTGATCAGCGCGATCACGATCAGGATCATGCGCTTGTGCCGTTCCAGCAGCCGCACGAAATCGCGCATCGACAGCGTATGATGCGCCACGGCTTCGGGACGGTATGTCCACTGGAGCCGCCGCTCCTCTGCGGGCAGGTTGCTGCCGAATTCGTTGACTTCCACCAGGTTTGACATGCGATTATGGGCCCAATTGCGCTTCATGCGAAGCCAGCACGCTGTGATCTATCGTAGGGCCGATTATGCGCGGATCGGGGCCGCTTTTCGCCTTATCATCGGTATCGGCGGCGGCTTTTACTGGTTAGCCATTTTGATATGTCGGCTGGTGATTCCTTGCCGCAGCCGCCGCTCAGAACCGCATTCTCACCCCAACCCCGCCGCGGAAGCGATCGTATTCGTCCAGCGGATCGTCGCTGCTGCGCGAACCATAGGCCACCTCGCCGAACAGGGAGAACCGGCGGTTGGCGAGATATTCCACTTCGGCGGCGGTCTGCCAGCGCTGCTGGACGGGCGATGTGCTGCCCTCGAACTCCACCCGTTCCCAGCGCACCCGCGCCGAACCGAGAAGATTGTGGCGTATCTCCTGATCCACCCCAAGACCGATATTGGTCTCGGTCCGGGTGGATGCCCCGGTGCGGAAGGAAGTGACATCGCCATTGAACAGGTCGAGGATGATCGCGGTGCGCTGGCGCGGGCGATAGGTCAGCCGCCCCTGCAGCGAAAAGCCGGTGCGGGAGTCGCGCGCCGGATCGTCGGCCTCGACCCTGAAGACACCGGCCCCCACCCGGCCCTCGATCAGCCCGCCATCGGCAAAGCGGACGCCCAGCATTGCACCCAGCGTGGAGACATCGCGATCGGCATCGGTGACCGGCTCGCGCAGCTTGAAATCACGCCGGGTGTAATAGCCGGTGCCGGTGAAATAGAACGGACCGCCGGGCCGCACGCCCAGGGTCACCCGGCCGGAATAGAGATCGTAGTCGCGATCGGCATCGCGCGCGGCCAGGGCGTTCACATTCTGCGCCTCGCCCACGGCCTCCAGAAGGAAGCGTGATCCGCTGCGGCTGTAACCCGCCGAACCGCCCATGATGCGATAGAGGCGCGGCCCTATTCCCTGGATGCGGCGCGATTCCGGATCGCCGCGCGTTTCGATCACGCGGTCCACATGGCCGCTGACGAAAAGGGACTCGCCAGCGCGCGGGCTCCAGTCGGATGTCAGCCGGACGCTGGCGGCATCGGCATCCTCGCTCGTGAAATCGGCATGGCGGCGCAGGTCGAACCGCGTGGCAAGAACGGTGGTCAGCGAACCGGACTTGTGGCGGATATTGGCATAGGGCCGGACGATGGCGATCGCATCGCTCGCCGCGTCATCGGGTTCGGCAAAGACGTTGCTGTTATATTCCAGCTGGGCCTCGCCGCCCACATCGAAGGTGATCGGCCCGATGGCCGCCCGATCAAGAGGGTGTTCGGGGCTATTTCCGGACACATTTGGCGCGGTCGAACCGATCTCCTGCGCCGATCCGGCACCGGGCGAAACGGCCAGCGCCCCCACCGCCGCCGTCGCCAGCAAGCAGCGCCGGACGCTCATCAGAACCACCTCTCGTAAACCCTTATACGGTCGCCCGGCAGGATAGGCGTATCCTCGCTGGCCCGCATCCGGGCCTGTTTGCCGTTGATATTACGAACTATTTCCACCTCGCCTTCCTTGGCGCGATAGGTGTAGCCGCCGGCCGCTGAGATGGCTGAAAGTACGGTCATTCCCTGGCGATAGGTAAACTCGCCCGCCCCCTTGACCTCGCCGATCACGTAGAAGGGTCGCAAGGCTCCGGGCTGCACCGAAATAATGGGTTCTGTCAGCACGTTACGCGCCCGATAGCCATCGGCAATCCTCTTCTCGATCGCCCGCAATCCAAGGCCCGCAACCTCGACTTCCTGCAGCAGCGGGAGCGAAATCATGCCCCCGCTGTCGATGACATAGGAGCGGTCGTTCTGCTCAACATCCTGAATAGTCACCAGAAGTTCGTCGCCCGGCTGCATCAGATAATCCGCCATTTGCCCGTCCGCCACCGGAGGCAGGCTGGACAGATTGGTCGAGCATGCCGCGAGAAGAGTTATCCCGGCCAGGCAAGCCAGGGCTCGCATCAAATCCTTGATATACTGCGTCATTTCGTGGCCTTTCGCGTTCTTGCTATTTTCCGGTCAGTCGAAAATGGTGTCATCGAGCCAGCTCCCACAAAGCCTCCGCCATCTGCGCCATGTCGCCTTGGTCGAGTGTATGATCGACCAGCAGCATGAGCGTGCGCTCACCCAACGCCTGCGCGGACGGGAGCGAGCCATCCCGCCGGCAACCGAGGCTTTGCACGGCGGTCTCGAGGCTCATGTCCGGGCAGGACCCGGTGCCACACGGAATGCCTCTTTCGATCAGCTTGGTGATCAGGTCAGCACGCCGCGCATCCGCATCAGGCACATGCGACTGAAAAATCAGGTAGAATTTATACCACGAGTGGGTGATGCCGACAGGTGGCTCGGGCATCATCAGCACCGGATGGCCTGCCAGCGCTTCGGCCAAAAACCGGGCGTTGCTGGCACGCGCATCCAGCCAGCTGGGCAGTTTGCGCAATTGCGCCCGGCCGATCGCCGCCTGCATCTCCGTCATCCGCGCATTGCTGCCCAAACTGTCGTGAATGTAACGGAATTGCCCGGGGACGGACTTACCGTCCGCAAGCTTGCGCGGGTTCTTTCCGTGATCCTTCAGCGACCATGCCCGCTCGTGAACCGCATCATCGCGCAGGACCAGCATCCCGCCTTCCCCGCCGGTCGACATGATCTTGTCCGTGCAGAACGAGAAAGAGGCGGCATCGCCGAATGTCCCGACCTTTCTGCCGTTGATCGCCGCTCCATGAGCCTGGGCGCAATCCTCGATGAGAAAGAGATCATGCCTGTCGCAGATCGCAGCAAGCGTAGCCATGTCGCAGGGCCAGCCTGCCAGATGGACACAGATAACGGCCTTGGTTTGGGGAGTGACCATGCGTTCGACCGAGGCCGGATCGATATTCTGCGTGGGCGATTGCACGTCTGCAAAAACAGGGCGCGCGCCTATCGATGCGACACAACTCGCGGTGGCGAAGAAACTGCGCGCCGGCACGATCACCTCGTCACCCGGACCTACGCCCAACGCCCGCAGGGCGATCTCCATCGTCACCGTGCCGTTGGCCATGCATATCGCCTGTCGGGCGCCGAGAAACTCGCAGAACTCGCGCGCGAAGCTGGTGCATTCGTCGCCATGAACCAAGGCGTTTACCCTGCCGGACGAAAGGACGCTTTCGACAGCCGCGCGCTCGTCGGCTTCGAAACGGGGCCAGGTCGAGCGGACACCAGTCTGGACGTTTGCAATAGGCGCTGCGCTAGCGATCATTGTTCGCCTCCGCCCGATAGGCACCCTCAAACAGCTGCGTAAGATCCGCTGCCGAGGAATAGGACAGGAGGTCCTCCTCCTTACCGCTGGCGGGATAGCGGGCGAGCCCGTGGACCAGTCTCACGATCCCTTCGTCATCTCCCGACTGCGCACGCTCTGCGATGAGGTTGATCGCCATCGTTATGAAGGGAAGCGCGATTGGACGGGAGCGCGCTTCGAAGATGCCTTCGATCCCCGATTCAACCTGATCTTCGCAGATGTCGAACAGCTCTTCGTAGAGCTTCTCACCCGGCCTAAGCCCGACGAATTCGATCGGCACGTCCTCTTCCGGCTCAAGACCGTATAAGGTGATCATGCGCCTTGCGAGGTCGACGATCCGGACAGGCTTGCCCATATCGAGAACGAAGATCGAACCTCGCTGAGTCTTCGATTCCAGCGCGCTCGAACTGCTCAGAAGGATCAATTGCACCGCCTCGCGAACCGTCATGAAAAACCGTTCGATATCGGGGTGTGTGACGGTGAGGGGCTTGCCTTCGCGCAACTGGCGCTCGAACAGGGGAACGATCGATCCGCTGGATCCCAGGACGTTGCCGAAACGGACGGTCATGAAGCGAGGCGCCTCCTGGTCGTCCACCCCGCACATATCCAGCGCCTGGCAATATAACTCGCCTACCCTCTTCGTGGCCCCCATGACCCCGATCGGATTGACCGCCTTGTCGGTCGAAACCTGGATCATGGCCTTGGCACCGTAGAGGCAAACTGCATTGGATATTATTCGCGTGCCGATGATATTCGTCATCGCCCCGGCGGAGGGATTGGCTTCGACTATCGGCACATGTTTTAGCGCTGCGGCGTGGAACACCATCAGGGGCTGATTGGCTTCAAACACCCGATTGACTGTCGCGGCGTCGCAAATGCTTCCGATTTCCGCGATGACCCTGAGATCGGGATGCAGTTCCCGCAGGCTCATCTCGATATTGTAAAGATTGTATTCGCTGGAATCGAGCAGCACCAGTTTCGATGGTTTGATCTGCGCGATCTGGCGGCAAAGCTCAGATCCGATCGTACCGCCTGCGCCGGTCACGAGAATGCTGCGCCCCGCGATCTGGCGTACGATGCTTCTGGCGTCGAGCTTGTATTCGCTTCGGCCCAGCAATTCCTCGATCGGCAGGCGCGGGCCGGTCGGATCGGATGAATGCTGCAGCAATTGTGCCCAGGGATCGCGTACCCTGCAGACCTCAACCTTTCGCTCCCGGCACGTATGGATGATGCGTGTCACATCGCGATTGCTGAGAAAAGTCCCGTCATCACAGACGATGACATAGTCGGGCAGATTGTCATCGAATTCGAGCTGCCGGAGAACGGCGCTCAATTCGTATTGGCTTCCTAGAACCGGGATATCATCGACACGCGCCAGCGAGTCTTCCCGACGCGGAAGCAGCACGCCCCGAATATCGACGGAAGAGCTGTGGTCACTATGGGCAAGGTCGATCGAAATCCGCGCCCACTGCCAAGACCCGACAAGAATTGCCTTCTTACGAACAGCGACCTTTGGCCTTGCGCGATATACCGTCCGGCGCCGCTCGGTATATTGCCGTTCGACCCGCCGCATCATCCGCACGCCCAGCATTCCGAGGGTAGCGAAAGCCCATTGGATCAGGACCACCGGAACCAGCGCCAGCGCTTCGATGCGCGTCTCCCTGAAGGAGAAGGCGGTCATCCATGTCACGAACAAGCCGCCAAGGATAACCAGGCCGAGGAAGCTCGAATGCGTGAAATCCATGAACCTCCAGCTGCGCTTGTAGAGGCCGGCCAGCGCGAACGAGACGGTTGCCACCGACGCGAATGCCAAGGAGAAAATGGCGAAGCCGGCCCAAGGCCCGAAAGGCTGAACAGGGAGCAGGTTCAGCGCAGTATAAAGGGTGAGGAAAATGATCGTGAAATCGATCGAGATGACGACAACGTCTCTTGCCCGTCGCCGCAGCTTTCGCCGGCGCCCATATGTCCCGCGGCTGGCCAGTTCCCCGTCCGGATACGCATCCCTGCCTTGAATCCTGTTCTCAGGCTTGTTCATAAGCTTTGGCTCGTTGCTCCGCTGGTCGCACCGTCCTGAACAGGAGTATGCGGCAGTCCCTCGATGCATTCGAAGCTAGCGCATCCGGCTGGAAGGGCGGCTTGAGCAAGCAGGCAATATCCGGATTAGTCGGGAGTGCGACTGAAGCAGTTTGGAAACCTGTCAGGCGATCATTCGGGTAGGCGCCTCTCCCCTGTGCGGAGGGGGATGACCCAAATTGTCGCCTGCGACATATCGAAAGGATAGTAGCCGTCTGCCGCTGTTGCCGCGCGTTGGCGCTTCCTCTCATATCTGCCCCATGACATTTACGGTCAATCCTAGTTCGGGGGGCTGTTCGCCCGCATGCAAGGGCTTTGCCTGTGACCCTTTGCGACCGGATAAGGCAGGATCGCGATGAAGATACTCGTCTTATCGAGCCTTGCATTCTCGCTTATCAATTTCCGCGGCGACCTGCTCAAGGCAATGATCGATAACGGTCACGAGGTAATCGCATGCGCGCCCGACCGTGATGCTGCTGCCGAACGGAAACTGGCCGATATGGGCGTCGATTTTCGCCTGACACTCATGCAGCGTACCGGCACGAACCTGTTTTCCGATGTCGCCCTTCTTCTCGCATATGTCCGGACAATACGCCGATTTCGCCCTGACGTCGTGATCGCCTACACGCAAAAACCGATCATTTACGGAGGCCTTGCCGCTAGGCTAGCCGCACTTGGCGGCAGAAAACCCCGTTTCTTCGCGCTGATGTCGGGGCTTGGCCAGGTTTTCAGCGCGGATGCAGACTATCCTAGATGGCTGCGGTCTGCGGTCGTCGCGCTTTATCGAACAGCCCTCGCAAAGGCGAAAACGACCTTCGTCTTCAACAATGACGATCGCAAGGACATGATTGCGCTCGGCATTGTCAACCGCCAGCAAAGAGTAATCAAAGTACCCGGATCCGGCGTTTCGCTTCAGCGATTTTCCGCCAGTCCGCCAGTTACCCAACCAATCCGGTTTCTGATGATCGGCCGGTTGATGCGCAACAAGGGAATTTTAGAATTCCTGGAGGCAGCGCGGGAGGTTCGCAGGCAATATCCCACCTGCCAGTTTCAGATTGTGGGTCGGTGCGAGGATGAAAATCCTTCCGGCATATCGCGCGAAGAAAGCGAAAGGCTGGCCGCGGAATACGATGTGGACTTCGTACCGGGTACCGATGACGTACGGCCTTACCTTGCCGCGTGTTCGGTATTCGTGCTCCCCTCCTATTACCGCGAGGGCCTTCCCCGCACTGTTCTGGAAGCGCTAGCCAGCGCGCGCCCGGTAATCACCACGGATCTACCTGGCTGCCGCGACGCCATTGAGGTCGGCACCAACGGTCTGCTGGTCGAGCCTAGGAGTTCGGAGAGCCTGGCACGGGCCATGATGCAATTTGCGGCCCACCCGTCCTCTGTCGAAAGAATGGGCGCAGCTTCTCTCGAAATCGCCCGTGAAACCTACGATGTCAGGAAGGTGAATCGCCAGTTGCTTGGCGAGATGGGCCTGCTTCAAACATCGGCCACGCGGGATACGCAGAAGTCTACAATCGCTGGCAGTGCTTCGTTGCACACGAGCGCAGGGAACTGAACGCCCATGCTTAAGGCCGCGCTTGTCGGATGTGTAGGCAGCACCGAACTGGCTGCTCGAATTCTCGCCAATTCGCCGGACTGGTCGCTCGATCTGATCGTCACCCTGGAGCTGGCCGCAGCCAAGCGCCATTCGGATTTCGTGGATTTGTCAGGGCTTGCAGCCGAATCCGGCGCGAAATTGTTTCGCACCTTCAATTCCAACAGCCCCGAATGCCTCCGCGCAGTTGCGGAAGCCGGTGTAGACTTCATCTTCGTAATTGGCTGGTCACAGATTTGCCGAGCCGAATTCATGGCCCTGAAGCCCGATAAAATTATCGGCTATCATCCTGCTGCATTGCCCCGTTTGCGCGGGCGCGCAGCACTGCCGTGGACGATCCTTCTTCAAGAACCGATCACTGCGGGGTCGCTGATGTGGCTTGGAAATGACGTGGACAACGGTGACCTCATCGACCAGCAATATTTTCATGTCGCGACGGATGAGACAGCGGAAACGCTTTACGCCAAACATCAGGCGGCCCTTGCGGAAATGCTCGAAAGATCACTCTCAAAAATCGCGAGTGGGCAGTTGCCCCGCCATCCGCAAGACCCGCGTTACGCTACCTATGCTGCCAAACGTACGCGCGAAGACGGATTGATCGACTGGCGCACGGACGCATTCGCAATCGACCGCCTGGTGCGCGCCGTGGGGAGGCCATATCCGGGGGCCTTCACCTTCAATAATGACGATCGCCTGACGATCTGGCGAAGCAGCGTGCTGCCCGACTGCGGGATGCATCATGCAATGACGGGCCAGATAGTGGAGCGAAGCGAAGATCAGTTTACGGTCGTTACTGGCAATGGATTGCTGAAGGTGCTCGAATGGGACACGACTTCAGGCAAGGCGCCCAGCCAACATGCCGTTCTCGGAAGAGACCGCGCATGACGCTTGCGCAACAGTTCGGCCGCGTACTCGCCATCGCCCCGCACCCCGACGACGAGATACTTGGCTGTGGCGGCACACTCGCGAGACTTGTCGACGAAGGGGGAGAGGTGACGATCGCCGTCGCCACCACCGGCAAACAACCAGCCTTTCCACCCGAACAGGTCAAGCAGGTCCAGGACGAAATGCGGCGCGCCCATGCCGTCATCGGCGTCAAGGATACCCGCCTTCTCAACCTGCCTGCTGCCGCGCTCGACACGATACCCGCCAGCGATTGCAACGCCCCCTTCGCCGACCTGGTGGATGCACTCGAGCCAGATACCTTGCTGCTGCCCTTTGTCGGTGACATCCACATGGACCATCAACTGACATTTCTTGCCGCGATGGTGGCTGCGCGCCCGCGCCACAACGCAGCTCCGCGACAGATCATGTGCTATGAAACGGTCAGTGAAACCAATTGGTACGCAGCGCCGACTACGCCCGCCTTCGTGCCCAATGTGTTCGTCGACATCTCGAAGACGATCGACCGCAAGCTTGACGCTTTTGCAGAATTCAGGAGCCAGGTCCGTGCGTTCCCCGACGAACGCAGCCATGAAACCTTGCGTGCCCTCGCGGCTGTTCGAGGTTCTTGCGTTCACTTGCGAGCGGCCGAAGCATTCATGCATGTCAGATCGATCTATCGAGTCTAGCGACGCGTACTCGCAAATCGGCCTTGTCGTTCAAGCGACCCTGATCTTACTCGGCAACAGGATTACGCTATTTACCCCTTTCGCTGCACGTTTCATCAAATTACCCAATAGTGAACTTTCCGGTAGTTTTGCCAAACACGCAAACCACCGTAATCACCATGCCTACAATAGCTATTTACGGGGATGTTCTTCGTTATGGTCGGACTGAAGCTGTCGCATGCGTGCCGGGGGGCCGGGATCGGGAAAAGCAATACGGGGCATTTTGCTTTCACTGCCTCCGCTCTGTTATTTCTGGCCGCGTGCGGATCGGATGATAGTTCGCCCACAGATCCCGGAACACCAACACCAACACCGGTACCCACTCCCAAGCCTACGCCAACACCACCGCCGAGCACCGGGCGTGCATCTGCCTTCGCAAATCCTGATGACGGCGCAATCCCTGAAGCCAATCGCCATCCGCTGGCCTTTCCCACTGCAATGGGTTTTGGAGCGCAGGCTAAAGTGCGCAATGCAGATGCCGTAGTCTACCGGATCAACAGCCTGGCGGACACTGCGGCTCCGGGCGATGGCTTAGTCACCTTGCGCGAATGCGCGCTCGCACTTCAGGTAACGTCGCCATACAATATCCCTGCGGGCCGCCCCCGCTATTGCATCTTCGATGTGAGCGGCCAGATCGTCGTCCAATCGGAAATGCGGATTACGGTGGGCGGTCTCTACATCGCTGGCCAGACATCGCCCCGGGGGATCGAGGTCGTACGCGGCACCGGGCTGGTGGACGCGCCGTTGTTCTATACGCGGCAGCAAAGCGACGCCATCGTACGCCATATACGGTTTCGCTACGGCAACCACCTCGACGCGCCCAGCAGCAATGGGGATTCCGTTCGTATCGGAGATAGCCGCCGGCAGATCATCGATCATGTGACAACCATGTTCGGCACCGACGAAAGCCTCGATGCAGTCTGCACCGACTGCACAATTCAGTTCTCCATGATCGGCCCCAACCTTTGCCGAAATGCAGGGCACGATCCCGGCAGTTATCACTGCAAGACGTTTTTCATGAAACCGGTCAATCGCGTCACGGTGGCTTACAATTTGTCGCAGCACGGTGATGAGCGCGGGGCGAATATTGCAGGAGGAGTGCCCAATCCCACGTCCAGCAGTACCGGCCAGATCGATTATATCGGCAACACCGTCTACAATTTCATCAGCGAGCCGGGGCTGATCTCCAACCAGTTCGGGAGCGTATATCTCAATTGGGTAAACAACACCCACATGGAAGGCGTACTTTCGCAAGACCGACCGGAGTCCTTTTTTCCGGCTCTGTTCGACCGCGCCACAAATGCGGCTTTCGGTTTCTCGATCTACCGCGCGGGCAATGTCAGTCGCCGTGGCTTCGGCCCCTACCCGGGTTCGACGATCGGCGCGGGCGTATATCAGTCGGATTGGACCTATGCTCCCGGTATAAGCCAGAATTATCTGACGTCGTGGATGCTGGCAGACGCGGCCACGTCACAGCGAACGGTCCTCGAACAGGCTGGGGCGCTTCTCTGCAGGGAGGGCTCTTGTCGCGACAATGTCGATTCACTCTACATCGAAGATCTGCGCACTTGTGACCGGTCGCCCTACCTTTTCCAGGGCGGTTTCACGAGCGGAGATCCCGCCGATTATGGCGGTTTCGCGCGCATTTCTGCTGGGTACGATCCGCTTACCGACAGCGACAATGATGGAATGCCGGACGCTTGGGAGAACCGCTTCACAAATACCGATGCTGCGCGCTGGGATGCGAACGACGATGCCGATGGTGACGGCTACCCCAACATCGAGGAATATCTGAGTATGCTGGCCGCGGATGACAAACGCTATGGCGCTGCTGGATTCTTCAATACCACCGGGCAACTGCCAGCCCAGAATTGCGGACGGTAAAAGGTAGAGTGCTACGCGCGGCAGCGGCGCGCCTTACCTGCCTTGCGACAATGGCTGCCCCCCATCTTGTCGTCCGATACTATACCAAAGATAGGTTGAGCTTTCCGCTCCTCTGATCGACCTTCACCATCCGAACGACAGCAGTTGGCAAAAGCCCCTGTAGGTTAAAACGCAATAACGATAGGCTGACAGCATGAAAGCCGAGCGACGTATCGTACTGTGCTTTGCTTTCGCTGGCGACAGGCTCGGCGGAAGCCATATCTCCCTTAAAGGCTTGCTCGATGAGCTTCCGAAAAATCTATATCGGATCGTCTTGCTCTTGGAGATCCCGGATGGACGCATCGCCGACTACTTCAGCGCATACGAACAGATCCAAGACCCCTGTGCGCTTGAGAAACCTTTCGAGGTAGGGCGCAGCTTCGGCATCGGCAGTGCACTTCGCACCGTTCCCCGGGCAATCGGCCGAGCCAAGTTGTTGAAGGACCTTCAAGTCGACATCGTTCACACCAATGATGGTCGGACCCACGCCAGCTGGGCGCTTGCTGCGAAGCTGAGCGGTGCCCGCATGGTCTGGCATCATCGTGGCGATCCCGGCGCGCGTGGAACCGGCATGGTCGCGCCAATCCTGGCAGACCAGATCCTGTCCGTCTCCGACTATGCCCTACCGGCCCGCCGCTGGGGCAAGTTGAAGAACGCGAAAGTCATTCACAGCCCCTTCGATGTCGATATAGCGGTGGACCGCGATGAAATGCGCCGGGCTTTGGTGGCCGAACTCGGGTGTCCGGAAAACGCGATCATCTGCAGCTACTTCGGTCAATATATCGTTCGAAAACGCCCGGTCGCCTTCATTGATGCTGTCGACGAATTGCGAAAGATTTCCGGACGTCCGGTAGCGGGGGTGATGTTCGGTGAGCCCGAAGATGCGGCGGTATATGCACAGATGAAAGACCGTCTCACCCGAGAGGGAAGGCCGCCGGCGGTTACGCTAATGGGCTATCGCGAGCCCGGCCACAAATGGATCGCAGCGTGCGATGTCTTACTGGTAACCGCTCTCAACGAACCGCTCGGCCGTACGCTGGTCGAAGCCATGCTGGTCGGAACTCCAGTGATTGCCACGCGATCGGGAGGCAATGCGGAAGCACTGGCGCCGGATTGCGGAATCCTCGTCGAGCCCGACGACCCGATCGCGATGGCCGAGGCCGCACACAAATTGCTCGAAAAGCCGGCGCGTGTCCAAGATCTGACCCGCCAAGCACGGCATATGGCCGAAAGGCGGTTCACCAAGGACCGCCACGTGGAGCAGGTTAAAGGGGTGTATTCGAACCTCATTCGAAAGCAGCCGAAGATAGCCGATCGTCTACGCTTCGAGCCGGGGCCACTGGGTTCCCGACCTCATCGGCAAAGCGGCCCCACCGAAATTTCGGGAAAACGTTGATGCTTGGCGACATCGAGTCACTGGACGGCGCGCTGCGGTGTCCGAGGACCTACAGACCGATCCGTTTCGAGAAGCAACACCGCAGACTTGCCGTGTCGGAAACCGGGGAGGTCTGCGATTTCCCCATCGCGGATGATGTGCCTGTTCTCATTAATTTCGAAAGATCGGTGGTCGAGCGAAAGAACGTGATCGACACAAGCGCGGCGAGCGTCATCGTGCGCCCCGATCATTCTTTTTTGGCGAAGTTTGTTAAATCGTTGCTGTCTCCGGAAAAGAAGGCAACGAAGCGCAATATCGCGACGTTCGTCCAGAAGCTCAAGGACGCATCCGCCAAGCCGCGCGTCCTGGTCATCGGGGGTGGAAGCGTCGGGCAAGGTATGGACGCGCTATACGACGATCCCGATGTCACCGTAAGCGCATTCGATATTTACGCGACGCCTAGGATACAGTTCGTCGCGGATGCTCACGACATCCCGATCATCGATGGCTATTTCGATGGAGTAGTCATTCAGGCAGTGCTCGAACACGTTCTCGCCCCCCAGCGCGTCGCCGATGAAATCTGGCGCGTCCTGAGACCGAACGGACTGGTGTATGCAGAAACTCCTTTCATGCAGCAGGTTCACGAAGCGGCTTATGACTTCACGCGGTTCAGCGAACGCGGGCATCGTTACCTGTTTCGCCGCTTCGACCTGATCGATTCCGGCGCGTCCGCCGGGCCGGGAAGAACATTAATGTGGGCGGTGGATTACTTTGCCCGCAGCCTCTTCCGCTCCCGCGCAGCTGGTAAGGTAGCCAAACTGGCTTTCTTCTGGGCGCAGTATTTCGACCGCTTCATCCCCGAAAGCTACGCTATGGACGGCGCCAGCGGCGTCTATTTTCTCGGCACAAAATCGGATGCAGTCCTTAGTCCGGAAACACTGATCGCAAATTATTCCGGTGCCCAGTAGCAGTGCCCAACGTTCTCTGGCGCCAGGTCGATATGCAGCCCGAGTGTAATGCCTCGTACCGGGCAGCGATTTTATCGAGCGCGTAATCGGATACGATGCGCCGGCGTCCGGCTTTACCCATAGCGGCCCGTTCGCATGCCGGTAGCCTTGCCATGGTGAGAAGTGCCCTTGAAAGAGCGCCGGTATCCTTCGGGGGTATTATGATTCCGTTCTCACCCACGATCCGGGCGCTGTCACCCACATCAGTTGCCACAACCGGTACTCCGCAGGACAGTGCCTCACCAATGACGTTGGGAAAGCCTTCCCCCCAGGCAGAAGGGACAACGAGCACGTCGATACCCGGCAACCATTCCGCGACATCAGAGCGGGCACCAAAAGTCAAAACCACGTCGGCCGGCTCATTCTCGATCAGCGTTTGAATTTCGGCGGGGGGTGTTTCGAAGCCGTGGCCTACCAACAGCAGCTGGATATCGCAGCCCCTGCTTCGAATTTCGGAAACAGCGGCAATCAGGCGCGCTTGATCCTTCATGGGATGATATCGCGCTACACAAGCCACGCGAAACGAGTTGTCCGAAAATCCGATAGCGCCTCGTGCCGCATCGCGGGCATCCGGATTTGGGGCGAACCGCTGGATATCGAAGCCGTTGGGCAGGACCGATGCTCGTTCGGCGGAATAGCCGATTGCCTCGTGCTGCTCCCGCGATACGTGCGCATTGTAGATTATGGCTTCGGGTCCGTGTGAAATCCGGCCACTCACTTTGAGCAACTGGCGCGTCTGCCAGCTTTCCATGGCAAGATCAGGAACGGAATGGCGTACGTTCCAGACCAAGGGCAACGATCGCCCCGATAGCTTGCATGCCAGGCTGGCAGCCAGATTGCCGTGATACATCCAGCCGTGAATCAAATCCGGCGCTATCGCTTTAATTATGCGTCGCAATCGAATGACGGCCATAGGCCCAGCCAGACCGCGCTGCATGCCGAGCGTATGAACATTCACACCGCATGCGGTGATCCGTGCGGCGGCGGGTCCGGGGGGCAGGAGTGAGAGAACTTCATGATCGTCCGCACCGCCCTGCTCGATCAGCTTGGCGAGCATGTTCTCGGCTCCCCCGAAATTCAGCGCGGTTATGACATGCAGAACTTTCATTCCTGGCATGCTTTGTCGCAGAGCATGATCAGGCGCCCGCCGGCGATTTCGCTGAACCGATCACTTGAAGGTGCCGTTCCTCGAGCCAGGCATCGAGATTGGCGACCCCGTCCCCATCGGCGTCTTCCCAGGCATCGGGGAAGTCGACATTCGAACCGTTGGCTCTTTCCCACTTGTCCGGCATCCCGTCCCTATCGGTATCTGCTGCCGCTCGCGTGGACGGAATGGTCGGGATATTGCCCGGCCGTCGCATGATCCTCCCCGTCCGACTGCGCACCTCGTTAACTACCTGGCGGTCGAGAGAGTCGCGAGGAAATGCCCCAGCGCTTCCGAGAACCTTATTATAGGCCCCTGTTGGCGAACTCGGCGATATCGTCAGGCTGCAGTCGGGTTGTGTCAGCGTGATTTCCTGCAGGGCAGGATCGCGCTGCGGAAAATCGCCGATGAACTGATTGTCGGCCAGATAAACCCGCGCAGGCCCCTTACTAGCTATACGTTGGCGGATGATCCCCACCGCATCGTCCTGCGTGTCCGGCCCTGCGATGAAGCTGTTGCCTATGATTGCTACCGGGGTTCCGCCGTAAGTTTCCCAAACCTCGGCGAATTCGGACTGCGCATTGTAAAACACATTGTTCAGCACTTCTACGCAGGAACCGGGGGGGAAATTGATGTCGGGGTTGCGATCACCACTGTGGGCACACAGGTTCCCCATAAAGCTGAAATGCTGGGCCCGGCCGGGGTTCGAGGCGAGCAGGGCGCATTTATCGTGTTTGGGAATTCCCCATGAGAAAATGGAATTGCTCACAGTGATGAAATTGTTGGTGTCGTAACCGTTCACAAGCTCGTCACGCGCCCAGCTGGCGCTGACATGGTCGATGATCACGTGAGAGCTTTTCTCGATCGTAATCGAGTCCTCGCTGCCTCGCCTGTCTCCGATGCGGTCGTTACGGACGCGGATGTGGCGCACGATGACATCGTTCGTATCCTTGATCACCAACGGCGTGCGCCCGACCTCCCCGCCGCCATGTGCCAGCGTGATCCCTGCGCCCGGAGCGGACTGGCCGGCAATCGTGATGAAGGGATGCCGGATCCGCGGCGGCAGTCCGGTAAAGCGGATCAGCCCGGACACGCGAAAGATGCAGACCCGTGGCCCCATTGCCTCGATGCACTCGCGCAAGGTTCCTGGGCCTGAATCGGCCAGCGAGACGACCTGCATGATCCTTCCCCCTCGCCCTCCCTTGCTGCGCGATCCATAGCCCTCGGCGCCGGGGAAAGCTGGAGTATGCGGTGCTCGCCAGGTTTCACCGGACTCTGCGCCTTGGGTTCCGCTTTCCGCAGGGCCGGAACAGGCAGCCACCGCTGACGCCAAGGTTAACCAAAGGACTCGCAAGAGGGGGATACGTTCACATCGCATGAGCGCCTCAATTTTTGCATGATCTGCGCTTGGAAGATTGGCGAATTTCATCCGAAAAACTGCATCGTGGGATACACGGTGTCCACGGCGCACCGGTATAATCGCCATGACAAAGTTTCCCGGCAATTCGATCTCACCCCCTCGAAAGTCTAAGTCCCGATCTCATAATCGTCACTCGTGCCTCGCCATCCGGGCAGGAAATAGCCGAACCCGCCTTTGGTCAGGCTCATCAAATACTCTAAAAATCCGGACCGATGGGCATCGTCGAAAAGCAATTTGGCTCGATTCCGCGCGCACCGAGAGGCGAGGCATGGAACGACACACGCTCCTCCGGGACGACGTTTTCGCTCGACAAGGTGCTTACCCTGTTTCTGTTGATCGGCGTATTCTCGGTTTCCTGGCACATTGCCCGACCCGGCAACATCAACTTCACCATTTCCGACGCGGCATTCGTCGTCGTGCTTCTCGGGCTGATTGGCACATCGAGACTAAACCTCGCTCCGTTCGCCGGACTGTCGGCGGCCTGGCTTTTTTCACTCATCCTCATGCTGGGTGCACTGTTTGTAAGCACATTGGTCAACGGTGAGATCACGCGGTGGCTGATAGTCGCCCTGCAATACAGCTTCGCCTATTTGCTGCTGCCGATGATGCTCGCCAGTTTCGGACACAAGACGCTGCAGCGCTGTGTCGTGTTCTATGTTCTCGGCGTGACCTTCTCGCAAGCTGTCGGGAATATTGCGAACATCTTCTTCGATTACACCGATACCGCACCGTACCTCGGCAACAATTTCATAACCGGCATGGGGCGGCTTGGTGCGTTTTCGGGCAACGCCAACAACAATAGCGCGATGTCTGGCTTCGCCCTGGTGCTTCTTTTCTACGTTGTCGACCGCAGGCTCATGAACCCATTGCTCAGCCTCGTCTGCGCATTGTTTCTTCTATGGGGTCTCCTTTCCTCCGCGAGCTTTGGTGGTTTCGTCATATGTCTCTCGGCCAGTGCTCTCGTCATGCTGGTCCGCTGGCCGCAGCGGGCGATCTTCGCCTTCCTGATAATCTTCGCGATCGGCAGTGCGTATATTTCGAGCGGCCTCCCCCTTCCTGCACCGTTTGAACAGCGGGTGTTAGGGGCCCTGTCGGGTGGGGGCCTTGAAGAGGCGGGGACATTCACGGGCCGTATGGAATTGGCGGAAGAGGCCTGGCGCATAGCCGAAGATACTCTCGTGATCGGACTAGGCGCTGATAGCTTTCGCGTCATCAGCACGCATCAGGCGCCAGTTCACGTCTTCCCGCTACTGCTTCTAACCGAAGCAGGCCTGCTTGGTCTCATCGGATTCGTCGCGCTGCTGGGTCTCATGTGGTTCCGCGGCCTGTCCGGAATTTCCGACGATCCTCAAAAAGGCATCATCTGTGTCGGCGTACTACTTATCTTCAGCCTCTTCACCCTGACCGTACCGCATATGTATGCCCGGTTGTGGCTGGCGCCTATTTTTCTGGCTCTTCTCACCTGTTTGAAGAAGGAGCCACGTCAATCCGGCTCCCCTCCAACCCGAAGGCGTGAGAAGCAGGGCCCGGAGGGCTTTCCGCATCGGGCTCGACCGGGCGTTTTCCGATGACTGGAAGCGCCGGGGGGCCGGAACCACGCGAAAAGAGCTTGCTGCAATCACGCATCGAAAGCGTGCTGCACCTGATGACCGGCAGTATCGGCAATGCGGTGGTCATGATCGGCAGCCTCGCGCTCGCCACAAGAGCGCTGGGTCCCGAGGCATTCGGGGTCATGGCTATGACGCTGGCAGTGGGCCGCGTCTGCGAGCGGATCGTCCGCTTCGAGTCCTGGCAGCCGCTGGTGCGATATGCTGCGAGCGAAGAGGCGGCGGCAGACCCCCAGCGCATGGCCAGGCTCTATCTTTTCGGTCTCATCCTCGACATCGTGGGGGCCACCGTGGCCGCCTTCCTTTCGATAATCGTTGGCTTCGTTCTGACCCGCTTTTTCGATTTCCCGCCGGAAATGTTCTCGCTGGTCGCCATCTATGCCATTGCGATCGCGCTCAACTTACGCGGCATGTCATCTGCCGTCATGCGCATGGCAGGCATGTTCAGGACGATGGCCTATATCGTCTTCCTCGCCGGCTTCTTGCGCCTGTTTCTTGCCGCAATTTTCTATTGGGCAGGAAGCGGCCTCATGACCTTCGTCTGGGTGTGGACCATAAGCCAGGTAGTCGACTCGCTATTCTACAATTTCATCGCTTTCCGCCAGCTTTCACGGCAGGGGACTCCCTCGCCTATCCGCGCACGTGTCGGCAACTTGTTGCAGGACTTCCCGGGCTTTCTCGGTTTCGCCTTCACAACCAACGCCTCTAGCGCTCTGCGGACGATCACTCACGAAGCCGACACCCTGATCGTTGGTGCCTTGACAGACAGCGCGGAAGCCGCGGGTTTCTATCATCTAGCCAAGCGAATGGCGAAGGTTGCCATGGCGTGCGGCGAAATGATCCAGATGGTCGTTTATCCAGATTTGGCACGGATCTGGGCAGGCCAAGCAAGGTCGAAATTTCGCAAAATCATCCTAGGGGTTCAGGGGCTGCTAGCGGTAATCATGGGCGGCATTATGGTGGTCGCCATTGCAATCGGAAAACCGCTGGTCTCCTTCGCCTTTGGCTCGGGGTTCGCACCTGCCTACCCGATCCTACTGGCCCAGCTGGTCGCGGTTTTCCTCATCATGCATTCCGCTCCATCCCGCTCGGCTCTTCTTGCGATGAACCGCCCCTTATACGTACTTGCAACGGCGACGGTTTCGACTGCCATATTCCTGGCCATCGCCCTGCATGCCATTCCGATTTACGGAGCTATCGGGGCAAGCTTCGCGCACATTGGTTTCGGCCTTTCTACGGCCGTGTTGCTGGATGTCTGGATGTGGAGGATGTTCCACCGAAAAGGGAGGGCACCAGACGCGGTGAAGTCGACCTAACAGCTTACGCTGCTCTCACTTCCTCTGCTGCCTTATCGGTCATCCAATGGCGGTGCCACATGCTGAAAGAAATACAGCTCCACAAATGGAAGCCCCAGTTTCGGCGGCCCGACAAATGCTCGTTCCAGCGCCGGCTAACGCTTTGGCTATCGAAATAGCCAAGTTCCTGCACTCGGCGAGCATCAAGATGCTCTTCCGCCAGTTCGCGTAGCGGTCCGCGCAGCCAGTCATTCAACGGGACGCCAAACCCACGCTTGGGCCGGTCAATCATGTGCTCCGGCACGCGCCGCGCCAACAATTTGCGGAGAGCAACCTTGCCTGTCTTGGGATTCGCCATCCGCAAGCTGTCCGGCATTCGCCACGCTGTCTCGATCACTTTATAATCGAGCAGCGGCGAGCGAACTTCGAGACTTGCTGCCATCGATGTCCGATCAACCTTCACGAGCACATCGTCAGGCAGATAGCTGACGGCATCCAGATACATCATCTGTTCCAGCTGGCCGAGCCCGCTGGGCAGATCTGCCGAAACGATGGGAGTTGGCAAGCCCCCGGTGGGCTTGACCCATTGTGAGAGGAAATGCTCGTACCGATGGCGAAAATCGGGCTCGGCGATAATGCCGAGTATCTTCTCCGCCCGGTCCGCCCCTATCGCTCCACTCTCGCTCCCCGGTCTCAGCAGCGCGTTCGCCCGAGTGGCAGCATCCAGCAACCAGACGGGCGTACCCGAAGCTAGCCGTCGCAACCCGGCAGGCATTTGCTGAGCAAGGCGTTCCATCGCCATCATGCGCGGGTATCGCATATAGCCGCCGAAGAACTCGTCCCCTCCATCGCCGGAAATGGCAACAGTCACTTCCGACCGGATCAATCTGGAAATCAACAGCGATGGAATCTGGGACGGGTCGGCGAAAGGCTCGTCGAAAATCCGATGCATCTCGCCCACCGCAGCCAGCGCCGCGTGCGGATCGAGAGCGAGTTCGGTATGGCCCGATCCGATATGTGCGGCGAGTTCGGCGGCGTCGGCCGTCTCGTCGAACTCACTTTCCGCAAATCCCACTGTGTAGGTCTTGGCAGTGCCGCTCAACCGCTCCTGCATCAGGGCGCAGATCAGGCTCGAATCCACACCGCCGGAGAGAAACGCCCCCACCGGCACGTCGGAGATCAATCGCTGTTCGACTGCCAGTCCAAGGTTATCTTCGAGCGCATCGAGCGCTTCGCTTTCGTCTTCGTAGCGCGTGTCACGACCATTCTGTGCCGCCGAATACATGCTCCAATAGCGGCGGGCCTGGCCAAGCAGAGCTGCAAAGTCGCGCGGTTTGCCGTCGAGCGAAATGCTAAGGTAGCTTGCGGGCGGCAGCTTACCCACGTTGCGGTAGATCGAAAACGGCGCGGGGATGTAGCCCAACCGGGCGAAATGCGCCGCTGCTTCGGCATCGATCTCGGGATGGGCGAAATCGGGATGCGTTCGGATTGCTTTCAGTTCCGATCCGAAAGCTAGGGCATCTCCTACCATACCGATGTACAAGGGCTTCTTTCCCAGCCTGTCGCGCGCAAAAGACAATTGCTTACTCTTGCGGTCGAACAAGGCGAGTGCGAACATCCCATTTGCTCGTTCGAGCGCGGCGGGAAGCCCAAAGCGCTCGATGGCCTCTAGCAGGACCTCGGTATCCGATGTGCCGCGGAACTGCGCGCCAAGGGCGGTCAGCTCGGATCGCATCGTCTGGAAGTTGTAGATCTCGCCGTTGAACACGGTGACATAGCGTCCGGAGGACGATTGCATTGGCTGCGCACCGGTCTCGGACAAGTCGATGATCGCGAGACGGCGATGGCCGAACCCGACGCGCCCATCGGCTTCCAGAACCGATGCCCCCGCGTCGGGCCCGCGGTGCCGCAGTTTATCCCGCATGGAGTCGAGCAGGCGTGCAGGATCGGCCTGCAGCTCTCCCGAGAAATCAACGAAGCCCGCTATTCCACACATGCCGCAATTGTAGATGTCACTGCGCGCTATGCGATGGGGAATATGGGTATCGATGCGGAGCTAAAGGCGAACATTCCTTGAGGCTGAACCCAACTAGAAGAAGTCCCCGCCCCTCCAGCCTGCTAGGCTGCGGCCGCTGTAGGACCAATTCTTTCGAGCGCCCCCAGGGCATCCTGAATGACGGATGTCGTCTGCATGTTCGCCAAACATTCGCTTATTCGCTGAGACTCGATTTCGTGATTGGCGCCCATCTTCTTGACCTGTTTGAGGATCTGGTCGACGCCCGGATCCCTGATGTCGAAGACATAGTCCTGCTGCTGGAAATGGGCGGCCAGATCGACATATTTGCTTGCCCATCCGAGAATGATCGCGGGCACGCCGGAACGGTAAGCGAACACTACGGAGTGATAGCGCGAGGCCACCACATATTTGAACCGGCCAATGATATCGATGAGTTCAGGACTGGAATATTCGCCGGAAATCACACCCACCCGGTCACGCCGTTTGACCTTGGCGAGAACCTTTTCAACCAAATGGAAATCGGCAGTCGACGTGTTCAGAATATAGACCTTCTCTCCATCGTTCAGCAGTTTGTCGAGCAGCTTCACATAGAGATCCAGAACAGCCTCGCGATTGCCGATCCGAAAAACGTTCTCGTTGATGATGAAGCCGACCGCGCCTGATTCCGGGTAGTTTATCTGGGGCTGCTGGTAACCGGGATGGATGTCGCAGGCCTGCGGGAATGCGTTTTCGCGAATAACCATGTCTGCGGACAGTTCGACATTCTGGAGGCCCAAGGCCTTCAGGCATTCATACCCTTCGATCTCCCGTGCATAGATCTTAGTGCAATAACTCAGTTCATGCTTCACTTCCGCGAGGAATTGCTCATCGTCGTCTTCGCCCCAATCAAAGGGCCCAAAGCTTTGGGGCATGAGAATGATTTTCTTGCCATAGCGTCTCGCAATCCTGATCGTTTGCAGCAGGAGCCGGCCACCCCCTTTGCCCCAGCCGGAACCCAAGGTGTATCCGCTGGCATCGAGAATAGCATCCGCCTCCCGCAATGCCTGCTCCATCTGCCCGACATTGCCATTCCATTTGTCCGTCTTGCGCCAGAAACCGGCGAAGGAGGTAATGAGGGGCGTCAGCACCGGGACACTGCTCAACCGGTAACGGTAAAGGAGGCGGGTGAAATAATCGTAGGGTAGGAGCTGGAAGTCGTACTGCTCCGGCTCGTCATACTTGTTGGCGAAACCAATCACTTCGCAATCGGGATATCTCGCCTTGAGGCCCGAATAGAGGGAGAGAAACATCGCCTGAGAGCCTTTGTTTCTCATCTGGATGCCGGTGATGATGAACTTTTTCATGATGTCTCAGGCTCTCTTGCTGATCGAAGGTTTGACCGCCCTTTGCCCTTAGCGAAGCGAGATCGAACGAACGGGATTCGGGTGGTACGAGCCGAGGATTACCAGCCGCGAGGGGTATACGCAGGTGAGCAAAGCGATTAGCCCTTTTGACCTGCCATCGCCCAATTGGGGCTCCTCCCCTGACCGCGAAGGGATCAAACGTCTCACGCCGAAGCCGAGTTCAACGCCTGTTCCGCTCCCTTCGCATACCAATGGTGAAGGGACTGACCACTCATCTGCTCCAGAGCTTCTATCGAAGGCTGGTAATATTCGCCAAGACGCTCGCGCAGATCTTTGGTCAGCGGAGGGTATTCGGTTTTGCGGGCGACAAGCCCGCGAGCCGCTTCGAATGGCGCCGATCCACGGAAAGGGCGAACAATCGGCTTCATCCAACCGAGCTTTTTCCGCATCGCCGGTGGCACCAGCGGCGCGGTCTTGTCCTTGACCTTCTGATGCCCTTGCATGGCGATCGCGCGCGGAGGCAGGCCGAGATGGGTTCGAACGCGCAGCATCTGCGCTTCAGGGTCTTCGGTCACACCTTCGAAGAAAAGGATTAAAAGCTTCTCGCGGCCATAGAGATTGATGAACGGCTGCAAATGGGAATAGAAATTACCCGAGCCCAGTATCTGCATGTTTTCGCCGCTGGATGGATCGAGGTAGGATCCTATATTCGGCCCCACCTCGCCCCGACGGAATAGCATGCAGTAACTGGAATAGGCGCGTTCAACAGGGTTACGAAGCTGCGCAATCAGTTTGACCTGCGGAATGTCGCGATGGAGACGGGCGGCAGCTTCAGCCGAATAAAGATATGAATTCGACTTTTCGCCAATGAGCCTGCCTTCTGGTTTTTCCGCGAAATGGGAAAGGTACCAGCTCTCTCCACGCGCATATTCCCGCGAAAAGTAATGCAGCTCCGGGTCCGGCATATGGATCGCGGGGTCGGCCTGAAGTTGGGTCTGAAGCCAGGTTGTCGCCGACTTCGCAGCACCAATGATCACGAAATCGATGTCACTCAGTTGCATTGGCTATCGGATCCCTGATTGATAGGCAGAAGATGCAGGCCGGTCGCTTCATCGAAGGGCGATGAGGTCGGCTAGGCTTGCGGTCGGAAAGTCACCAGCATCGGGTCGACCTTGGCCTGGCGAATTTCCCGCGAGAACACCGCCGCGTCAATTATCCTTATGGGCAGGGCCTGCCTCGCCCCAGCACTACCCCCCATTGATATCGCCGCTCTCATTGAGAGTGTGGCCTTATACCGATGCCCAATTTTTCGGCCGGACGAAATTTGGCACTTTTTCGGTCCACGCGCCGGTAGGCGGAACGGGTTTTGAGCTCGCCGAACCATGGCGAGCGCTGGCAGCGATCAAAATCGAGGGGGTAAGAATTTGATATTTACGGACCCTCTTTTTCTGTTCGTGTTCCTCCCTGTCGCATTGGTCGCATTCTATACGATCGCACATTTCCTGGGCCGGAATGCCGGACTCGCCGTCCTGTTTGCGGCCTCGCTCGCGTTTTATGTGCCTTATGGCCTGTTCTCAGCGATACTGCTGGTCGCCGCACTCGTGGTGAATTTCGCCGTCGCGCTCGCAGTCACATTTCTCGACGAAAGCAAGAAGAGCCGGAAGCGCATCTACCTCACCGGGCAGGCCTACAACATCGTCACCCTGTGCTATTTCAAATACAAGATCGCCAGCCTGCTGTTCGGTCCGAGCGCCGGGATCATGGTGGATATTGCCGGGATCGCCATTCCCGCCGGGATTTCCTTCTACACATTCCAGGGCGCCGCCTTCCTTGCTGATGCCTATTCGCGCGAAAAGAACGTCACCCAATTCCTCGGCCAATTGGCATCAGTGAAATCGGTCAGTGCGGCTTTTTGCCGTTATGGCGCCTTCGTCAGCTTTTTCCCGCAGCTCATCATCGGTCCCATCACCTATCTTAGCGAATTCAATCCGCAGATCGAGTCGAAGCGGTTTCTCCGCTTGAACCCGATCGACCTTGCGGTTGGCCTGACCTTCATCTCGATCGGCATGTTCAAGAAGGTGGTCATTGCCGACAATCTAGCCCCCACCGTCGATATCATTTTCGGCGCGGCGCATGTCGGTGCTGAAATTCACCCGATGCAGGCGTGGATCGGCGCGCTGGCCTATATGGCGCAGCTCTATTTCGATTTTTCCGGCTATTCGGACATGGCTCTTGGCCTCGCCCGAATGTTCGGCCTTAAATTGCCGATCAATTTCTTCTCGCCGTTCAAGGCCAACGGCATCATCGATTATTACCGCCGCTGGCACATGACCTTGACCCGGGTCATCGCGCGCTTTCTTTACACGCCGCTTTCGGTCGCTGGCACGCGCTACGCAATGTTCAACCGGCTGGCACCGTTACCGGCGCACCTACTCAGCCTGTGGTTTCCGATGCTGATCAATTTCCAGATCATCGGCCTGTGGCACGGGGCGCTGTGGACCTTCTGCGTTTTTGGTCTGATGCACGGTTTCTGGTACGCGCTGGAAACGGAAGTCCGGGCGTCGAAATGGTTCAAGTCGGTCAAGGCTACCACTTCACCGCTTATCCTCGGCTCCCTAGAACGGGCGGTGTTCTTCCTGCCATTGCTGCTCAGCCTGGCGATGTTCCGTTCGGAAAGTGTGAGCGGCGGATTCCACCTCTTTTCGCAGATGTTTGGTACGGCCACCGAAGCGCGGTCGCTCTTCAATATGCGCGAACCGGTCATGATGCTGATGATAGCGTTTTCTATCATCTATCTCTGCCCGAACAGCGTGGAACTCATGCGACGCTACCGTCCGGCCATCATGACTTACGAAAACAAGAGCTATGGTCTCGCGGTCCTGCGCGGCCTGTGGCGGCCAGGTTGGGCGCAAGCGAGCTACCTGTCGATACTGGTCATCGCCTCGCTCTACTACGTCTCGCGGCAGCCGCCCTTCCTCTATCAGGGGTTTTGAGGGTATGACGAAACCGATCCGATCAGCGCATTTCGTCACCCCGCAGGCTCAGGCTAACCGCCGGAGGTCGCTTTCTGCCACACGCTGGCGGGCGGCCCGGCCCCTGGTGCTGGCTGCATCGCTTATTACCGGCATCTATCTCTCGCTGGCGGCGCTCGTCATCGCAGTCGATCCGCACAACATCTACAGCTGGGGCGCCGAGCCGCGGATCGAAGCTGGAGATACCCCGCGAGACCTCGTCATCGACTGGATCGACGTGGCCGCCAAGGATCCGACCTTCAATACCTTCCTCGTCGGGAGTTCTGTCACCGCGATGTATACCCCCGAATACCTGCGGGGCGTACTGGGGAAGGATTCCCGGGTCATGAACTTGAGCTATGGCGGTCCCCGACCCCGCGACCGGGATCTGGTACTAGGCCGCCTGGCCGAAAATCCGGGGCTTCGACACCTCATCCTGACCTTCGACTGGACCTATACCCAGGACCCGGAAGTTACCAATCGCAGCTTCCCCGCCTTCCTTTATGACGACGAACTGGCGAACGACCTGCGGATGGTCAATTTCCCGACATTACGGAAAACGTTCGATATCCTCTCTGGAAAGCTGACCTACAGCAATCCTGACGATGAAAACTACAAGACCTACGTCAACACGATGTATCAGCGTTTCCAGACCCCTCTGGAAATGGCGGGTATTGCCCGCGTGGTAGAGCGAAATCGCGCCAGCATCGGAGCATCGAGTGGCAGGGATTGCGACAGCTTTCCCGCTATCAACGATCAACTCCTTCCCCGCTTGCAGGCCCTGTCCGACCGGGGCGTTCAAATCGATATACTGATCCCCATCGCATCCTACGCATTCTATTACGTACGACGGAACGACATCAGCCCTACCTTGCTCGATGAACAAATGGTTGCGCGTCGCTGTCTGGTCGATGCGGCCGCAGACCTGCCAAATGTACGAATCTTCGCTTTCGACGATGACCCATCGATTGCCGGGGACCTCGCCAATTTCCGCGAGGTCGGCCACGTTTATGATCCCGCTATCCTGCGCCGGTTCGTGGGTGCCATGACCACGGGCAGCAACCGGCTGACGCGCCAGAATTTGGCGGATCACGAGCGGACAATTCGTTCGGCCGTCGAAAGCTATCGCCCGATCAACAGCCATCTAAATCGGACATCGGAACAATCCGCTTTTCAGACCGCACGCTAGCGGGCGTCATCATTCGCCAGACTTCAGACCGGAAGGAATAACACAATGTCGGATCAACAAGCCCTTCTCGACCAGGTCACCGCAATCATCAGAGATCTCTTCGACGAGTATGAAGGACCCGTCACTATGGAGACGACCGCCAACGACGTCGCCCAATGGGACAGCCTTTCGCATGTCCGCCTGATGGTCATGATCGAGATGGAATTGGGGGTTCACTTCAGCACATCGGAAATGCAGAGCTTCAAGAATCTGGGCGATCTCGTCAGGGCGGCGGAGAAGCAGAACGCATGACGGGTGAGCATTTCCCCTGGCGCCCACCTCTAGCCGAGGACTGGGGTGAACGAATGGCCGAAATCGAGGCGTTGATCGCTGAAGGCCAGGAGCCGGACTACGCCGCAATCAAGGTGCTTGCCAACCAGCAACTAGGTCTGCGCGAGCAAGTGAAGCTCGAGCGGCTTGCCACGAAGCTGCACAAGTCCGGCCTCATGCCCGCGGCATTCACGCCAGCCAAAGTCGGTCTGCTGGGTAGCCGCACCCTGAGCTATCTTCCGGGCCCACTAGCAGCTGCGGGCCTTGCACGCGGCCTCGCGATTTCGGCTCCCGAAGCGCCTTACGACAGCGTTGCCAGCTATGCCTATTCGCCCATGGACTGCTTCAGCCAACCCCTCGACGCCCTGTTGGTCGTTCTCGACGAAAGCGGGTTTTCAGGAAGGCGGGCGATGCTTGATCGCGCTGCCGAAAATGCGGCACTGGCCGAGGCTGCCGATCTTGTAATTGCACTGGCTGCTGCGGCCAGGGAGAAATCGGGCTGCAGCGCAATCTTCGCGACCCTGCCGGGGTCGGAACAGGTTTCCTCTTCCGACTTGGCGACCCCTAGCAGCAGCGCGCGGTTCAGACAGCGCCTCAATCTTTTGCTGGCGGATGGGGCTTCAGAGGGGAAGTGGCTGTTGTGGGATCAGGCCGCGCTGGCAAACCGCGTCGGCTTCGATCGCTGGTTCGATCCGGTGCGCTACCACGCCGCCAAGATTCCCTTCAGCATCGACGTCTGCCCGCTGGCGGCGGACAATATCGCGGCCTTGCTGGCTGCGATGAAGGGAAAGGCGGGGCGCGCCCTTGTTCTCGATCTGGACAACACGCTCTGGGGCGGTGTCATCGGGGATGATGGGCTCGCCGGCATAAGGCTCGGCCAGAACTCGCCCGAGGGGGAAGCCTTCGTGGCTTTCCAGAACTTCATCCTCGGCCTTCGCGACCGCGGTATCGTTCTCGCAGTCTGTTCGAAGAACACCGATGCAATCGCGCGCGAACCATTCCGGGATCATTCAGAGATGGTGATCAAGGAAGATCATGTGGCCGTGTTCCAGGCCAACTGGAACGACAAGGCGACGAATATCAAGACCATCGCCGAAACGCTGAGCCTGGGGCTTGAATCCTTGGTATTTGTCGATGACAATGCGGCCGAACGCGAACGCGTGAGGCAGGAACTCCCACTCGTCTCCACAATCGAAGTTGGCGACGATCCCTCCTTCTTCATCCAGCGGATCGCGCAGTCAGGCGTCTTCGATCACTTGCCGCTGAACCAGGAAGATATAGCCCGAGCGGAAAGCTATGGCGGGCGTGCAGCCGCCGCCGAAATCCGCGCCAAGATCGGCAATTACGAAGACTATCTGACTTCGCTAGACATGCGCATGACGATCGCCCCCTTTGACGAGGAAGGACGCAGCCGCATCACCCAACTGATCAACAAGTCCAACCAGTTCAACCTCACCACCCGGCGCTATGGGGAAGAGGAAGTGCGCGAACTGGAGGCCGATGCGGGCGTGCTCGGCTGGCAAATGCGTCTGGAGGATAAATTCGCAAAGCACGGTATGATCGGCGTGGTAATTGTCCGGACCGACGAAACCAAATGGACGATCGACAGCTGGCTGCAATCCTGCCGCGTGCTCGAACGCGGCGTCGAACAATGCGTGATGAACGCGCTGTTCGAAGCTGCGGCAAAGGCGGGAGTGAAGGAAATCAGATCGACCTACATCCCCACCGACCGCAACGAAATGGTCGCCGACTTCTACCCGCGCCTTGGTTTTCCTGATGGGGATGAGAAGCCCGATGGCTCAATCTCCTATGCATGCGCAATAGCAGACTACGCCCCTCACCGGACTTTCATCGAGACGAGCCTAGCAGGATAAACCGGGCGCCCGGACTTGGCCGGATATTGCAATTATTGAAAAGGAAGTGGCGGAGCAGGAGGGATTCGAACCCTCGATACGGGGTTACCGTATACACACTTTCCAGGCGTGCGCCTTCGACCACTCGGCCACTGCTCCGCATCCC
>NZOF01000013.1 GCA_002695185.1 Erythrobacter sp. | reverse complement strand
GCGCGATTGTTACCCGCACGATATTGGGCGCATAGGGTTCGATCGCGATACGGCTGCCATGCCGGTCGAGCAGCGCCATTGGTTGGGCGATCGCGGGCGCGGACGAAGCCATGCCGGATACTCCCAGCACGATCGTCGCCAGCTCTATCCCGAAACGTCGTGCCTGCATGCCTTTAATCCCGTTCTCTTCGTCCAGTCGGGCCGCCCCTTCTTGACGACCCATGACGCTGGCGGGCCTCGAACGTTCTTCCGACTACACAGAACGACGCTTCCGCGCCGGGGCGTCTCTTGCATGTGACGGAGTGCGATCGTTCGCGAAAGTGAGCGGATAGTCGTAGGAGCCATAGACTCGGGGAATGCTGCGGCAGCGTATGGCAAGCACCATATTTGCGGTTGGATCGCGCTCGATGGCTGCAAATGCCAGGCAAATTAGGGAAATTTCCGTGTGTGGTAACAGCGTCGATCTTGGCAAGCATATGGCTGATTTTTGGGGTTCTCTGAAACAGAGTTGGGACTAGGCCAGCATCTCGCATGTCACATCGCGATCATCCCCTTGCTCAATCAATTCGGCACGGGTCATGGTGGTGCGGGCCTTCGTCTTCAGGTTCAAGTGCGCGTCCGAACCGATCTGATCGACGGGCCCCGCAGGTCAGGCGTCTTTTGCCAGGATCAGTGATGCGCCTTCATGGACAGCGGCGACCGCCGCGGCTACATGCTTGCGATCAACATATTCCCTGGGTCCAATCGAAACCGCTTCCTGATCTTGCGCAGCGGTTGCATCTGCGACGAGATCTTTCGTCCCTCTTGACGGCCATGCCATTCGCCATCGAGAGGAATTGCCGACGGGGGGTATGTCGTTCCCCAGCAAGGCTCATCGACAACCTTGCTCGGGCCGGCATCCGCTTAATAGTCGAAGGCAACCGTCAGTCCGTAGGTGCGCGGGGGCTTTCCAAAGCCGATCACAGGCGAGCCCAGAAGCGTCGTAGCGACCTGCCCCGATGCTCGTATCGTCTCGTTTCCGATGTTTCGCACGAAGCCAGTCAACCGCAGCCCGCTGTCCAGGCGATAGGTGACATAGGCGTTCTGCACATCATAGGCAGGTTGTGACATATAGTTGAGGTTGAAGGGTGAGAAGAACACTCGGTCGGACCAGTTGCTCTCGCCCCTGACGGTCAGCGAACCACCGGGCACGTCGAAGCTGTATTGAGCCGACAGGTCGATCGTGTAGTTGGGGGCTTGGGGTAGTGTGTTGCCCGAAAGGTCGAACGCGGGCACCCCATTCTCGTCGAGCGTGGCCCCATCGCCCCCGGTCGAGCCTGGTCGGCCGTGACGTAGCTCTTGAACCGCGCATGGAGCCAGCTGGCATTGAGGCCTATGATGAGGTCGCGAACAGGCTTGAGGGTGAACTCGCCTTCAATGCCGTAGATTTCGGCCGCAGCCGCATTTTCAAGGACGAGAAGCTGACCTTGGACCTTTCCGACCTGAAAGCCTTGGGCGTCAGCTCCATCTCCCTTCCGACCCGCAGCAATAGCGGGTCGTCGAAATGCTGACGAAGCCGCTGTAGCGAGCCACTGAGCGCGGGCTGGGTCACGCAAAGCCGGTCGGCCGCCCGCGTCACGCTGCGTTCCGACAGCAGCGTGTCCAGCGCGAGGAGGAGATTGAAGTCGAACCGATTGAGATTCGCCATAGGGTATAGCCTTGATCCTCTCCGCGCCCAGCCGCGTGCCTCCAGCATGTTCTTCGCCCAGCATGCCAAGTCTTGTCCTGGATTACCCATCTTTTGGACTTATGGCCGGCATAGCGCGAAGCGATTTCCGACGTTGGTTCTGCTTCACTAAGCGGTGACAGGCAATCAGGAAGCAGGATGGGGACGGAAGATGGCGATGATCGACCTTGCGGGCAGGACGGCGATCGTGACCGGAGCGGGGGGGCGTTGCGATCGACGATAGTACCGACATAACGGACTTCGCCGCCGTGCAGACGCTGGTCGACACAGTGGAGCAGCAATGGGGTGGCGTGGACATCCTGGTCAACAATGCCGGCATCCTGCGCGACCGGAGCTTCGCGAAGATGGAACTGGATGATTTCAGTGCGGTCGTAGAGGTGCACCTCATGGGCTCGGTGCATTGCACAAAAGCCGTCTGGGACGGGATGCGCGCGCGAGGCCATGGGCGCCTCGTCTTCACGACGTCATCGTCGGGCTTGTTCGGGAATTTCGGCCAGGCAAATTATTCGGCAGCCAAGATGGCGTTGGTGGGCTTGATGCAGACCTTGCGGCTTGAGGGCGAGAAATATGGCATACGCGTCAACTGCCTGTCGCCGTCGGCCGCTACGCGGATGACGGATGGCCTTTACGGGGAGCGTGAACTCTCGCAGCTTGATCCGGCGCTGGTGGCGCCTGGGGTGGTTGCGCTCTGCGCGCCTGACGCGCCCAACGGCGCAATCCTGTGCGCAGGCGCGGGGAGCTTTGAAACTGCGCAGATATTGCTGACGCAAGGCGTCGTACCCGAAGACGATGACTTCGCCGATGGGATATTGCGCCGTTGGCCGGAAATCGATGATCGCCTCGGCGCCTTTCGGCCCGCACATGGGCCTGATCAGTTTAGCCACGAGATAGCGCGTGCTGGAAGCCGTCTCGAACCATTGGCGAGCTGACTGCCCTATCTCGCGCGGTCGGCTCCACCGCCTGCGTAAGCCGACAACCATCCACCTACCATCTGGCGAACATCTTCATGATCAGCATCATAGTGAATACCCGCACCGGTGCGCCGCGCCCGCTCAATGTGCCTGAAGGGCTCAGTCTCATGGAAGCGATCCGCGAAAGCGGGATCGACGAAATGCTGGCGTTGTGCGGAGGTTGCTGCTCCTGTGCGACGTGTCACGTATATGTGGAAGAAGGGTCCGATGCGCTGAAGTCGCCACAGGGCGATGACGAAAACGACCTTCTTGAAAGTTCGGAGTTCCGGAAGCCACATTCTCGTCTCGCCTGCCAGTTGAGGCTGACGCGGGAATGTCAGGGGCTCGTGGTCTGCATCGCGCCGGAGGACTGACCCATGCGGCATGCATGGCGGACGCTGATGCGCCCGCCATCCGCCATGTCTGAAATTCAAAACTTAACATAAGATATATTATCAATTATCTGTCATGTAGCAGCAACTTTCAAATTTCACAGTAGCGCAAGTTAGAGATGTCTCACCTGCGCTACCGTGCCCTCCGGCTGAACTGACGGTGACGGAAGCTGCCCGGATCATGGGCATCACACGATGCCACGCGCATCGTCTGCTGGTCCGGATCATGGACGATGGCTCCTCCGGTCTCATCTCGCGCCGACGTGGTCGGCCGAGCAACCGGCGCATGGACGATGCGCTCCGCAGCCGGATTGCCTCGCTTGTTCGGGAGCGTTATCATGACTTCGGTCCGACGCTAGCGACCGAGTATCTGGCCGAGCGGCACGATATCCGCGTTTCCCGAGAGACGCTACGTAAGCTGGTGATCGAGGCTGGTATCTGGCGCGATCGCGTGGCCCGCCGCCCTCGCCCATATCAGCCGCGCTATCGCCAAGACTGCCGGGGCGAGCTGATCCAGATCGATGGATCGAAGCACTGGTGGTTCGAGGATCGCGGGCCGCAAATGCACCCTGCTCGTCTATATCGACGATGCGACCAGCGAACTGATGCATCTCAAGATGGTCGAGAGCGAGAGCACCTTCGCCTATATGGAGGCGACACGCGAGTATATCGAACAGCACGGAGAGCCGGTGGCCTTTTACTCCGACCATCACCGCGTCTTCCGCAACTCCCGCGCCAGTGCGGCGCGTGGCGACGGCATGACCCATTTCGGGCGGGCGCTGGATGCGCTGAACATCGAGATCATCTGCGCCAACTCGCCGCAGGCCAAGGGCCGGGTCGAACGTGCTAACGGCACGTTGCAGGATCGGTTGGTCAAGGCGATGCGGCTGGAAGGTATCTCGTCCATCGTGGAGGCAAACGCTTTCCTCGCCAGCTATATGTCCAGGCACAATGTGCGGTTCGCCCGCCCCGCCTTCGACGCCCGCGATCTGCACCGTCCCCTCGCCCCGCATGATGATCTGTGCTCGATCATGGTCTGGCGCGAGCAGCGGACAGTGACGGCGGCGCTGACGCTCCACTACAACAAGGCGATGTTCATCTTGGAGCCGACTGCCATCAGCAAAGGGCTGGCGCGCAAGCGGGTGACGGTGTGCGAGTATCCCGACGGACGGCTGGAGATCCAGCATGAAGGCCATGTTCTGCCCTATCGCCAATTGGACAAGATGCGGCAGGTCAACCAGCCCGCCATCGTCGAGAACAAACATCTTGATGCCACGCTGATGCTGGCGAAGCAGATGCAGGCGATCATGCCGCATCACCGCAAGCGCAACAATGGCGCCCCTGCCCGCCGTGACCAATCCGAGCATCTTTTCCCCGAGCCAGAACCACCCGCGAAGCTTGATCGGCGCAAACTAGGTGGCTCAAAACTCAAGCGTGGACCCAGGCTGTGCGAGGCAGAATTGCGCAAGCGTGGCACGCTCGGCTTTGTACAGCGGTTATGACCGGCCCACTGCTGGCGCAGCGGGTCCATGGTCAACGAACTGGAAGTCAGTCCATCAGCAGGGGCTGCGCTGCGCTAGGTGTTTAGTCCCAGCATGTGATGGTGTAGATTTATCCTCATCACGGCGGAGGGAGCTATGGGCCAGGTTCTCCACGGCAGCGCCAGGACCACGCACGCCATTCGAGGCGAGCTACAGCGATCGCAAGCTTCGGTCGCGAATCTCGCGAAGCGATACGGGATCAACGAGAAGACCGTCTTGAAGTGGCGCAAGCGGCAGTCGGTGGAAGATCTGCCGATGGGACCAAGAGAGCGCCGCAGCACCGTTCTCTCGCCGATGGAGGAAGCCGCCATTGTGGCTTTGCGTGTACAGGCGAGGCTTCCGTTGGACGATGTCTACATCGCGCTGAAGGATGTGATCCCACATTTGACGCGCTCGTCGCTGCATCGCTGCCTGCAGCGACACGGGATCAGTCGCCTGCCCAAAGCGGACCGCGAGAAGCCCAAGAAGTTCAAGAGCTACGAGATCGGCTATTTCCACATCGATATAGCCGAACTGCGACACGAGGGCGGCAAGACTTTTCTTTATGTCGCTGTCGATCGCACATCAAAGCTGGTATTCGCCCGCATTTATCGCAGGGCTACCAAGATGGTGGCTGCCGGCTTCCTCAAGTCGCTGATCCGCACAGTACCCTACAAAATCCACACCGTGCTGACTGACAATGGCGTACAGTTCGCTCAGTTCGAGCGCGGCTCCGGCCTGATCTTCCCGCACATCTTCGGTCGTGTCGCCCAAGAGAATGGTATCGAGCATCGGCTGACCAAGCCCTACCACCCTTGGACCAACGGCCAGGCCCAACGCATGGTGCGGACCATCAAGGAAGCGACCGTCAAATCCTTCCACTATGCATCCATCGTCGAGCTGCGGCGGCACGTCCGCGACTGGCTGATAGCCTACAACTTCGCCAAGCAACTCAAGGCTCTCAGGTTCAAAACCCCATATGAGGCCATCGAGGAACTCTGGAAATCAAAGCCAGACATCTTTATCGTCAAGCCAGACCATCACATGCTGGGACTAAACACCTAGCTGGATGGCTCCACGCAGCCCACGCTGTCCATGATCGTGTGATATTCCTACCTGGCGGAGAATGTGACTACTCTAAATAGCAGGAACATGTCACCCGAAATAGCAAGGTTCATGTTTCGAAGCTTTTCGGTCCTTATGCCCGCCATCCGATCGAGCGGTTACGAGGCATCTTCGAGCACTGTGGCAAGCGTCAAGCTAACCCGCTGATACCACTAAACTTAGTTTCGGATCGGGCTCTGAGTGAACTCGCGCGCCGCCGACGTGAGAAGAGATTTTGAGGGATCCCAGCGAAATACATCTAGCGGCACTCGATCGATGCAATGCTCGCCGAGCGAAAAGACGGTCGCTTCTGCCGCCCATCGCATCGGCAACTGCGTGGCTGTTCATAGCTTCCATCCAGCTATTCGCGCGTCGCATCGCAAGACTACGAAATCTCAGCGGATAATTTCGAATCAGGCTCTCAGACAATGAATGACAAAGTAGCCATCGTGACGGCGGCCGCGAGCGGCATCGGCGAAGCGGTCGTGGGCCGACTTCTCGCTGACGACATCTGTGTTACGGCAGTAGACATTGACGCCGACGCGCTCAGGGCGTTGTCGGAACGTCATGGAAGCGGCAGACTCCTGACACTGGCAGCTGACGTTTCAAGCTATGACGATGTCGCCGGCAGCGTGGCGCAAACGATGGCGACATTCGGCCGCGTTGATTTTCTGCACAGCAATGCCGGCGTGACCGGGTCCGGCGGAGACATGCTCAGCATGTACGAGGACAATTTTGACCTTGTCTTCGGTGTGAATGTGCGCGGCCATTTACATTATCTCAAGGCGGTCCTCCCGCATATGGAAGCGGCCGGCCAGGGGTCGGTCGTTTTGACGGCTTCAGTCGCTGGCATGCGGCCCTCGCTCGGCCTGGGTCTTTACAGTACCTCCAAATATGCAGTGATCGGATTGACAAAGAACATAGCATTGGAACTCTCTCCCAAGGGGATACGCGTCAACGCGATCGCGCCGGGCCTGACCAATACGCCGTCCTTTCGCGCCACGCAGACCCGCGATATCGGCGATGGTGAATCGATCTTCGCACGGCGATCGCTGCCGCTGGGCCGGGTGGGTGAACCCTCTGAGGTGGCTGAGGTGGTTGCCTGGCTGTTCAGCGATGCGGCAAGCTATGTCACAGGTGCGCTCTATCCGGTCGATGGCGGGCTCAGCCTGGCGTGAACGGACCCTCGATGAGCCAATCGCCACATCGGCCCATTATCCTCTGACGCCTTGCAGGACTGCTTGGGCGCCAGTGAGGAACACATCGATGCTGAACAGCATCTGCTCATCACCATAGGTGTCATAGCCATGTTCGAGAATTCGCAACAGATTAGCGAACTTTTCGGCGTCCGATTTCTCAAGAGCCGCGCGAACAGCCCTGGGCCTGGGCTTTTCTGCTGACCGTGTTGCCTGGATAACATCGCGCGCATGTCCCAGGCACAGGGTCGATAGCATGGTCACCAGACGAGTGGATGCTTCATCGGTAAAGCCAGCTTGAAAAAAGCGCGCGAACAGACTTTCCGTCGCATCCAGGGACCATGCCGTCAAAGGTTCGTTGAACCACAGATGGTCCGACAACCTGCCAAGCGACACCGCCCCCTCGACGAAGCGGATTGCATAGATGCGGGAAGCGTCCTGCCAGTCGCTGGCGGCGCGGACAGGGTCGGATGAGAACACGTCGGCAAATGCTCTATGCGCCACGATCGCGAGCAGCGCCTGACGATCCTTTACATAATAGTTCAAAGCCTTTCGATCGACATTCATCGCCGTCGCGAGGGACTGCATTGTCAGATTTTCTGCATCGAAAGCCTGGGCGGCCTCCACGATCTGATCCAGGTCGAGCCCTGCTCGCTTACCGCGTGCCCGGGCGGTCTGAGGACGTTTCATAGATTCATCGATCGCCTGCCATGAGTGAAGACAAACTCCTGTCGCAACTATGGGAAAAAGCCAACCCTGCAACCGAACGCACTTTATCCCTTGCACGCCGGCCGTCCCGCTCTAAATATCGCTATATTCCCGCAAGGGAATAAAGGAGGATGGCCGATGACAGCTCAAGCACGTGCAGATCTGCGCACGAACAATAACGTCGTGTCCCGCGAACGCCTTCTGGGCCCGGTATCGCGATGGCGCAGGCATGGCGAACCCACCCTTGGCGGATCAGCCCCGGATATCGACAATGGCGTATTCGGCCCTGGATCTCTGGCATGGGAGGTGCTGCTGCACCCTGCCACCATCGTCTTCCAATCGGCCGCGCAATTTATCCTGCAATTAACCTACAAGCCCGTCTTCGCTGGCGTTCGGGATAATGATCCCATCTCGAAGAAGGCCCGAGCAGGCACACTCTCGCTCTTCGACGTGTTTGACCGTGGCCAACGCAACTCTGGAATCCATGCGCCTATGTGGCTGGGCGACATGGATACGGCGCGCCGCGTATCCGGCCATCTCATCCGCATTCACGAAAAGGTCAAAGGAGACCTTATCGATGTGGGTACGCCCGAACTCGGCGGGTATGAGGCAAATTCGCCCCGCGAATCAACCTGGGCTGCGCTGACCGAGATGCACACGATGCTGTGGGTCTATGAACGGCTCGCATTCCGCAACTTTCGCCTGCCCAAGCGCCTGCCCGACGATATGCGCGACGCCTATATTCGCGAGGTCAAGGAATATTGCCGCCTCTTCCCCCATCGGGAAGAAGACCTGCCCAACTCGATGGCTGAATTGCGCGCCCTGTATGAACGCGACGCCAAGCTGTTCGGCGGGACCCAAACCATTAAGATCATACCTGAAACGGGCCAGGACTTCCTTTTGCTATGGCATGAGTCCGTAAAGAAAAATTATCACCCATCCCAGTTCAGAGTGAAGATCCAGCTCTTTTTCCAGGAAAAACTTCTCAAGCTTCCTGCCTGGGGAGCCGTGTCGGGCAAGACGCGTCGCAATTCGGGCATCACAGCCGAGAAGGAAAAGCGAATCCTGATCGCGAAAGCTCTGATGATGCCGATCGTCTGGCTGGTTCAGCAGGGACCGATCGAACGGTATTTCATGCGGATGATGTGGGGGCCGGACTCCGTGAAGCTGATCAAGGAAGCGCGCAAGCTTCACGCCCAGGCGAAAAAGCAGGCACGTCAGTAGGTGTTTGGCAGCGATAATCCTTTTTAAAATCCCATGGAGTAAAGTTATGTCCTACAAGCTGTTGATTGACGGGCAACTGGTCGAAGGAAGCCAGTCGCTGCCGGTCATAAATCCTGCGACGGGCAAAGTTTTCGCCACCTGCGCGCGCGCCAATGAGGCGCAGGCACTGGATGCCATAGCCGCCGCCAAGCGCGCCTTCGGTCCTTGGTCTGCATTGAGCCACGCCGACAGGCAACGCCATCTCGACGCATTCGCAGACGGGATTGAGGATCGGCAGGCCGAATTCACCGATTTACTGACCAAGGAACAGGGGAAGCCCCTGGCCGAGGCGGGTTATGAAGTTGCAGGATCGATAGCGATCCTGCGCCACTTTGCGGGCGTAGAACTCCCGTTGAAGACCTTGCGCGAAAGCGCGGAGGGCAAAATTCTCGAACAGCATGTGCCCCTGGGCGTCGTGGCGGCGATCACGCCATGGAATTTCCCGCTGTCGATCCTGATGCTGAAAGTCGGTCCGTGTCTCAGCACGGGGAACACGATGGTGGCCAAGCCGGCGCCGACGACCCCGCTGACCACCGCCCTGCTCGGCGAAATCGCCGTTGAGACATTGCCGGCCGGTGTGTTCAATGTCATCATCGACGATAACGATCTCGGCCCCCTCCTCAGCGCGCATCCCGACATCGCCAAAGTCAGCTTCACCGGATCGACCGCCACGGGACGCCGGGTCATGGAAAGCGCCGCCGGCACGCTCAAGCGCCTGACGCTGGAACTGGGCGGCAATGATGCAGCGATCATCCTAGACGATGTCGATCCCAAAGCGATCGCACCGCGCATCTTCAGCGCCGCAACGTTCAATGCGGGCCAGGTCTGTCTGGCGGCCAAGCGCATCTACGCACCGCGCGCATCCTATGACGCGCTATGCGAGGAGCTTGCGATGCTGGCACGCAGTGCGGTGGTGGACGATGGCATGAACCCCGGCACTCAGATCGGTCCGCTGCAAAATCGGCAGCAATATGACAAGGTGCTGGGCTTCATCGAAGAAGCCGGGCGCGTCGGCACGATCGTAGCAGGCGGCAAGGCGATTGAGCGGGACGGCTATTTCGTGCAACCCACTATCGTGCGCGACCTGCCGGATGATGCGCCCCTGGTCCAGGAGGAACAATTTGGTCCGGTCGTGCCGGTACTTGCCTATGACACCGTTGATGAGGTCATCGAAAAAGCCAATGCCAGCCCCTATGGATTGGGCGGCACGATTTGGACCAATGATGTTGACCGGGGTATCGCGATTGCCACGCGCATAGAAACCGGCACTATTTGGATTAACAAACATCTCGACCTGCCGCTCGATGTCCCGTTCGGCGGGGCGAAGCAATCGGGGATGGGGCAAGAATCCGGGCTGGAGGGCCTCAAGGAGTTTACTCAGACCAAAATCATAAACGCTGCTATGTCTTTCTAACGGCCGGCTGATCCCGGGAATCGGCGGCGCTGTAGCAACCGCCAGGTTCCCATTCTGCAACGGCCATGAGTTCAGTGTTTTTATACCGAGGTGCACAGAGGCCGATCCAAGGGGGATTCCCAAGCCGCTGGAAATCTGAATCGACTTGCAGGCGCGTCGAGGCTTGCGATGTCGGCAGCGACTGTTGTTCGGCCTGCCTCACATCAGCGACTGCTGGCGGTGGCGCTGATCCTGGACAGCGGGGGGCGGAGCGAAGCGCCAAAGGTTGCTGGCGCGGCACTGCAAATCGTGGGGGACAGGATGCTGCGGGTCAACGTGGACGGCCTCCAATGGGCTGGCGACGCGCAAGGCGCCGGGGCGGGCCACGATCTCAATGACGCGCAGTGTAGCCGGCTCGCGGCAATAGTCGAGGCCGGGCAGATCCCGGCTGCATGTCCTTCAGGCTGCGCCAATGGACCCATGGGTTCTGATCAATCCGCTTTGGTATTGCAGCTGCTCCTGCCGGAAAGCTGGGTGAATGATAGCGTGCGCACGAACAAGGCTGCCGTGGTCTCGCATTCGAAAATACCACACGAAGCGCGAGATCGCGTTCAAGGAGATCGATCGCGTTATTCCGCCCACGCCGCCTTGCGCGCCTCGGCCGCGGGTAGGAGCCGCCACGCCAGCAGCGCGACCAGCGCCCCGACAGGAGCCGTCACAAGCAAGGACAGGATGCCGGTAGCGAGGCTCCCCGATAACGACGAGATGCGGCCGGCCATATAGGGGCCGATCGCCAGGCCCAGCAGCGTCGTGCCGACGAAGAAAATGGCGGTGGCGGTACCGCGCATGCGGGGCAACACCAGATCCTGGGTGGTGGCCGCCGCAGCGCCGAGCGCGCTGCTGCCGCTGGCGATGGTCAGCACGTTGAAGAGGAAGAACAGGCCCGCCGACGACGCGGTGAAAGCCGCGACGATGAACAAGGCGGGCGCGATCGCTCCGAAGAGGATGACAGCGATCCGCCCCGATACATGCCGGCGGCGCAGTGCGTCTGCGATTCGGCCGCCCATGGTAACCCCGATGAAGCCGGCTATCGCCGCAGGCAGGCCGACCCACAAGCCGACCTCATCGGCGGACAGGCCGAAGCTGCGCCGCGCATAGCTGGGTGCGAAAGCAGCCATCGAATAGCCGACCAGGGCGTTAAGCCCGTAAGCGACCACCACTGCAACGAAGGCGCGACTACCAAAGGTCAGGTCAAAGGTCGCGCCATCGCGGCTCCGCAGCGCGTCGCCCCAGGAAAAAACGGCATAGACGCCGATACCGACCGCTGCCCATTGCGCCAGCGGTTCGCCCACCAGCAGCACCAGCATTGCGACGACACAAGTCACCAGCAGCAGGACCAGCAGATTGCGGACCAGCGCGTGCGTGCCGCGCCGCGCAGCGCCGATCAGCGACAGCGGCGGAATGACGGTCAGTAATTCCGTAACGAAACCGGCGGTAGAGGGCGGCGGACCGGCCGCACCGCCGCCTTCCGACTGGCCGCGGATGGGTTCGCGCAGCGTCGCGACAAGGATGGCGAGGATCAGTCCCGGCACGCCAACGGCCAGGAATGCGGCCTGCCACCCGGCAAGGCCCATCGGGCCGCTATGATCGGGATAGACCCGATCCCACCGCTCGACGACGAGGCCGCCGATGAAAAGCGACAGGCCGCCGCCGATATAGATGCCCGACGAATAGATGGCGAGCGCCGTCGCCCGCAGCCGCGGCGGGAACCAGTCGGAGATCAGCGAATAGGCCGCCGGGCTGGCGGTCGCCTCGCCGATCCCGACGCCGATGCGCGCGCCCGACAGCGCAAGGCCCGAACGCGCGAAGCCGGACAGGGCGGTCATCGCCGACCAGAGCGCAAGCCCGATGCTCATCAACCGCACGCGGTGCCAGCTGTCGGCCAGTCGCCCGAGCGGAATGCCGAACAGCGCGTAAAAGACTCCGAATGCCGTGCCGAAAAGAAAGCCTATGTCGGCGTCTGTCAGGTCCAGGTCACGCCTGATATCCTCGGCCAGAATAGCGAGAATCTGGCGATCGATGAAGTTGAGGACGTAAACCAGGAAGAGGATCGCCAGCACGTAGCAGGCATAGGGGCTGACCCGCTCCTGTCGGATGGACGAAGAACCTGCCGCATCTGGGGCGCACATGCCGGTCATAGGATCTCCCTTGGCGTCATGATAGGGGGGCTGCGCCATATGCTGCGGCGCTAGCCGTTACCGGAGGCGGCGCGCACCGGGTGCGCGCGTGTCTCCGCGATCCTGCGGCCCCAGACCTCCCGATGATCCCGCCGCTCGACCCGGATCGGCCGGGCGATCGTCAACAATCCGCCAAGCCCGTGCCGGTCGAGCGTGGTCGTCACCCGCTCGCGCGTGCTGCCATCCAGCATATCGACGCTGTCCGTGATCTTCTGCCACAGGTAGAAGAGATAGGGCTGAACGCCGTTGTCATGCGGAACACCCCGGAAGCGGGTGCGGATGGTCGTGAGGATGCGCTGGTGCGGCATGTCGGTGACCGGTGCGCCTTCGGCTGGATCATGGTCGGCGACATGCCGCGCCAGCGCAGCTGCCAGGTCATGCAGCACCGGAAATAGATCGAGGCTTATGTGCCTCAGCAGTGGCGTCAGGCTGTCCGCCACAGCGTCATTGGGCAGAAAGCCCGGAACATGATCGGGAAATTCGGGCATGTCGGCATCAGGCGCCTGCATCCGTTCCGTCCAGCGGAAAAGGGAGGGCGCGCGGTTCTTCATGATCTGCGAGGGTACGGGATCGCGGCCCAGATGCGCGAAGAGCGGGCCGAACAGCGCATAATCGCCGATCGAAGGCGCGCCGCCCAACAGATAGGGATGCAGGGCGAAATGGCCCTCCAGCACATCGAGCAGGTCATGATAGGAGCGCTCGATCGCCGGCGCCGTTTCGGTCGTCACGCCCAGCATTGGCAGATAGCCGGCCATGCGGGCCATCACCGCCTGCGCACCTGTCTCGTCGCAGCTGGCGCGGAAGGCGTGATTGAGGAAGGCGGACTGTTCGTCGAAGCAGGACCAGCGATAATGCATGGCGTGGCGCGTCAGGCCCGCGACTGCGTAAAGCTGGACCGTAAGAGCGACAACGCGCTGCACCGCGCTGCGCGGCATGGCTCCCGGCTCGGGTGCGTCACGGTCGAGATGGTCGATTATGTCGGCGCTGTCCTGCACAAAGGCGCCGTTGGGCAGTTGCACTACCGGAATGATCGCACGCCCTATGCGCGGCACGACTTCGGCGCGAAAATCGGAATGCGCAGGAGAGCGTTCGACATAGGCCAGGCCGCGCTTGCGTAGATAGGACCGGACCTTGCCGGTATAGAGCGAATGCGGCAGGCCGTAGAGAATGACCATGGAGCCTGCCCCCGTCCTCATCCGAACACGCCGGTGGCTGGCACATCCTTCAGCCAGGCGCGGACTTGGGCGCGCGGATCCGCTTCGACCCGCGTCTCATCATCCAGGACCAATGTCAGCCGGCGCTGATTGTCATAGGCATCCCATCGCGGCAGGCGGTCATTATTGGGATCGCCAGTCGCCGCAAAACTGGCCCAGACCGACGCCATCCTATCGGCCATCCTCCGACTACCAGCGTCGGTGCCGGTGAGCGCCCCGCGTACATTGTGCAGGCTGGGCGCGACATCGACCCCGTGCACCGCCCCATAGCGACCATTGGTCGCCGGGCTGGGCCAGGTCCATAGATAGGTCCAGACCGGCGCGCCGCCGGCGGCTGCCTTGCGCTCCGCCTGAGCGAAGGCGCCCCGCCGGAATCCCAGGTCCGTTTCGATCCGCGCCTTCTGGATGAAGGGCGAGATGCCGGGCGTTTCCTGAATATAATAATCGAGCAGAGCGTCCGCATTCGCACCGACCCGCTTGTGGGCATAGGCGCGCACATCGGCCTGGCTGATATCGAAGTCGACCATGCGAAACGTCCATTCATCGAGCACGGTGGACACGATCATCGGGACATCGTGCGACGTGGCCGGCGCGGCTGGATCGAATGGATGCGCGGGGATGGCGGAGCCGCCGACCACAGGCGCCAGCGCCATGGGCGGCAGGCCCTTGGCGCGATCGTCCGCCTCTACCAGCGCTTGCACCTGCAATATGTGGGCATAGGGCAGTTGCTGAAGACCGCGCAGGTCGCCCGGCGCGACGTCCAGCGCCTTGAGCACGCGCATTGCTGCCCGGTCCGCCGCCTCCCGCTCCATGGCGCGGAGCAGCGACCCGCTCATCACCCCGGCCCGATGGATCAGCCCCTTGGCCGATGGCATGCCCAGCGCCATGCTGGTTTTCGCGCCGCCCCCCGACTGGCCGAACAGCAGCACGCGGCCCGGATCGCCGCCGAACTGCGCGATATTATCCTGCACCCATCGCAGCGCTGCGACGATGTCCAGCATGCCTACGGCGCCGGAGTCGGCGAAATCATCGCCGCCCCCTGCCTCCCCGCTCAAATGTAGATAGCCGAACGCGCCCAGCCGGTGAGTCACCGACACCACCACCGTGTCAGCGAAGCGCGCCATCATTTCGCCGTCCATGCCCGTCGAATTGCCCGATCCGGCATAGAAACCCCCGCCATGGAGCACCACGATGACAGGCTTGCGGCCATTCGGATCGACGGTGGGCGTCCATACATTGACGCGTAAGCAATCCTCGCCCGGACCGCTGGGCTGCAAGTCCATGGAAATGAGGTCGGCATAGTCATGCCGCCGGTCGGCGGGCAGCTGCGGGCAGACTTCCCCATAGGCGAGCGCGTCCTGAACTCCGGACCAGCGCGGCGGTGGCGCGGGCGGCATGAAGCGGTTCGCGCCCGCGGTCGATGCGCCATAGCGGATGCCCTTGAACACAGCGACGCCGCCCGACAACAGACCGCGCACCTTGCCCTGGGCCGTTTCGACCATTGGGAACATCGGCGGCGCGGCCAGCGCCTGGCCTGCCATCGCCAGGCCCGCTCCCGCCAGACCCGCGCCGATCGCATGTCGGCGCGTCATCCGCCCATCCTCATCCGTCATCAGGCTTTCCTCCATGATCGACCGGCTTCAGCGCACAGGGCCGCCCGGGAAATTATCGGCTTCGCGCGCGCGCGCCTCGGCAAGACGCGCCTTCAATATCTCGACGTTGCGCTCATGATGGGCGCGCGTGATGGGGTAGAAGAGCAGGATCACGCAGCCCAGCAGCCAAAGGCCGAAAGATGCAAGCAGGTAGTGAACAACGAGACTGTCCATCATCGCGTCCGTCACCCGCTCGGCGCTGACCTTTGCAGGAAAGGCCGACCAAGTAAGGATCAGGCCATTGGCGACCAGCCCCAGCGCGGTCGAGCATTGCTGCATGAAGCTGGCCGCGGCAAAGAAGGTGCCGGCCTCGTGCCGTCCCGTACGAACCGCGCTGTCCTCCACCACGTCGGCCAGCATGGAGGAGGGGTTGATCAGCGAAACCGCCACCATCGCTCCGTAAATGGCGCCGATCACGAACAGCGCCGGCAGCAGCCGTGGGTCACCCGGCAGGAAGAAGAGATCCAGATAGGACAGAAGCAGGGGTGACAACCCCAGCGAAACGCCCAAGATCGCGAACAGCAGGGAACTGGCCCGCTTCCCCAGCCAGTGGGACATGAGCGGCGCCAGCGGTGCGGCGATCGTCGCCGCGACCACGCTGTCGATGGTGAGCAACGCGATCTGTGCGGCGCTCAGCCCGAACAAATAAGTGTTGAAGTAGAGCGCGCTCGCCGCATAGAGGCCGATTGCGGTGAATTTAAAGACGCCAAAGCCGAAGATCGACAGAAAGGCGCGGTTGCGAAACGCGCCCCCCATTTCGCGAAAATGGCGGGCCACGCCGCCGCCCTGTCCGCGCGGCTCCGCCTGACGCAGATAGGGAATGCGGTCATGGGTGCCAAGCCCGCAAGCCAGGATCGACAGGAAGATCATCGCCGATCCCAGCAGCGCGAAGCCCGTATAGCTGTCGGGATTGAGCTGCCCGCGGGGATAGTCCGGTGTTGGCGCAAAGAAGATCAGCAACGATATGGCGCTGAAGCCATATTGGCCGAGATACAGGAACCAGTAGCGCAACGAAAACAGCCGCGTCCGCTCCCGATAATCCTCGGTCAGTTCGGGCGTCATCGCCTGGGTCGCAATTTCAAAGGCGCTTATCGAAATGCGCGTGAAAACGGCTGTCGCAAACACCCATAAACCCGTCTGTGCATGGTTAAGCGTTGCAGGGGGCAGCCATACCAGAAGGAAAAAGAGCGGCGTCGGCACCAGCGCGGCATAGATGAAAGGATGGCGCCGCCCCCAGCGCGTGCGCGCGACATCGGACCAGCGGCCCAGAAAGGGGTCGATCAGCGCATCGATCAGCAACGTCGCCGCCAGCGCCGCGGATACGATGGCGGCGGGCACGCCCACCACCTGATTGTAAAAGAACATCAGATAGGCGGAAAAGGAGACATTCTTGACGCCATTTGCGATAGCCCCCGACGCATAACCATATCGCGTTTTAAGCGACAAAGGAGGAAGCGTGGGGGATGCCCCCGCGCTCATCGCTCCGGCTGGCTTCGCGCCGCTCCCGGCCACTTCATCGTCCATGTAGTGCGAAGCCATTGAAGCATACCTTTCCCAAGTGGAGCGGCTCGATCCTCATGCCCGGCCCACTCCCGTCGGCGGTGATGCGCCCCGTATCCGCCGAGCCGCGTCCGCCTGGCCGTGTTCGATCAGAAATCCTTCGTCAGGCTGATCCCGAAGGTGCGCGGTTCCAGCAAATAGAGGCGGCGCGTCAGGCCCAGCGAAGCGCTGTTGACGCCCACTGCCGTGATCGCGTCCTCGTTGAACAGATTCTTGGCCCAGGCCTGCACCGACAGGCCTCTGCCCGGGTTGGCCAGTGTCAACGTCGCATTGACGTTAGACCAGCCCTTCGCCTTGTTGTCCGGATTGTTATAAACATCGCCCCAGACCGAGCTTTGATAGTGATAATCCACTCGCGGGGTCAGCCGCCAGTCGGGCGATATGTCCCAGTCATATTGCGCACCGAGCGACACCGTCCATTTGGGCGAGGTCGGCAGTTCGTTGCCGGTGATGTCGGTCGGCACGCCAAAGCTGGTCGGCAGGCCGAAGGTGGTGGCAAAGGCGCCGTTGGGCGCAGCTGCCGTTGGGCAGGCGCCCAGCAGCGCCGATGCCGGGACCAACCCCGCATTGATGGCGGAAATCAGCCGAGAAACGCCGCTGGCTGGCCCGACACACGCGATCGAGGTGTTTTTCAGCGCCACCAGACTGTCGTCGCCGCCGGTGATGTCATAGGGATCGACCGATAGGTTATTGGGGCCGCTGTTGATCTTCGTCTTCAGATAGCCGGCGTTGAAGTGGACTGAAAATTCCGGCGTAGGCCGCACGATCGATTCCAGCTCCAGGCCGTAAATGGTAGTGTCAATGTTGCGCGTGACCGTGGTCAGCCCTTCCGACACGGAATATTGATAGTCGTTATAGCGATAGTAGAAGCCGGTGAGGTTGAGCGTCAGCCGGCGATCGAGGAAGCTGTTCTTGGTGCCGATTTCGAACGCATCGACGGTTTCGGGCGCGAAAAAGGCATTGGGATTGCCTTCTGCGGGCGGGTTGAAGCCACCGCCCTTATAACCGCGCGAATAGCTGGTATAGACCATATTATCCGGTGTCGGGTTCCATTCGGCAATGGCGCGGCCGGTCCATTCCTTGAATGATGCGCGCTGAAGTACGCCCGTGCGCAGTCCCCGGCCCGGCGTCAGCAGCACCAGCGATGTTTGCGGCTGCCGCTTGTCGTCATGAGTATAGCGCGCGCCCAGCGTGATCTGGATCGTATCGGTCGGCCGTATATAAAGTTCCCCGAACGCCGCCTTTGATTTCAGCCGATATTCTGAATGGCTGAGATAATAATTATGTCCGGTTTCGTCCGGGATCGGGTTTGGATCGACATAGGCGCTTGGGACAACGGCCTGAACATAGAGCGTCTGGCCGTTGGCGAAAAAGTAGATGTCGTTGTGCCGGTAGGCGGTGTAGTAAAAGGCGCCCAGGTTGAAATCAAACAGTCCGCCAAAGTCTGACTGCAGGCGCAATTCCTGGCTCCACTGGCGCTGGCGCAGGACATTGTAATTATTGACCTGAAGGAACTGCGACGCACCGACCTGCGGATCAGTGAAAACGCCGCCGGGCGTCAGCGGGCCTTCGTTGAAGGGGGTGGTCGCCGCGGGCAGGCCGCCGCTCTGGATCGTGCGGTCCAGATTGCGGTTGGTGATCGATGACAGGGTGAGGTCATCGGTCGGGTCCCATTCCAGCGTCAGCTGGTAATTGTTGCTGACCACCTTGTTGCTGGGATCGACGCTGAGGCTGGGGCGGCGCAGGTCGCAGTCCAGCAGCACGGTGCGCAGCGCCTCCTGCCGGGACAGGCTGATGGCCAGATTGGCGGCGGTGAAGGTCTTGCCGCAGTCCTTGGTGGGCGAGGTGATGGCGACCCGCGACCAGCCGCGTTCGGCCAGCGTCTGCACCAGCTTGGTGCGCAGGATGTCAAAGGCGGTATGGGCCGGATCCTCG
>NZOF01000147.1 GCA_002695185.1 Erythrobacter sp. | reverse complement strand
TGGATGCCCACAATTGTTGGATTTGTATAACATTCGTGTACCGGTAGTGGATTCTAAAGGACTGAAAGCAACTTTAATGGTGTCTCGTAAAGTAGTGCCCGGCGGTGTCCCCTTCCTCGCTTAAGGTGACCTGTCCGCGCGTGTTGTAGGTGATCCGCTGCGCCGGGTTTTTGAGCGCACCCCCGCCATCCGGGTCCGGACCGATGGTGCCGACTTTGCGACGCAGGGCGTCGTAGCGCACCACTGTGGTATCGGCAGTGCCCGAAAGCGGGCCATCGACCGAGACGAGATTTCCGACTGCATCGTAACTCATCGCGGTGGTCGCGGTGAGCGACCCGTCGCCCGACTGCTTCGTGACCGAGACGGGCAGCAGATTATTACCCGTACCGCTGGTCTGCGGGCCGTAGCTGACGGTCGTCTTCACTTCGTCCGCGGTACCCGTGCAGCTCGATCCGCTGATGCAGGTCGACACCTGCGTCATGCGATAGACCGGTACACCAGACGCGGTCGGCGAGGTCGAGCCGTGCTTATAATACGCCTGATACGAGGAGTAGCTGTAGCGCACCTGCGGGCGGGCTGCGCCCGTGCTCGGCGCAGGGCCGGTTACCGTGAGAACGCCGCCATGCGTCGCGTCGTAGGTGTAATCGGTCTGTTTGCCGAGCGCGTCTTTCGTCCAGTTCGGGCTGTTGCATTTGACCGGGTTCGAGCAACTGCTGTCGTAGCCCGCAGTGGTCACGATATCGGGCGGCGAGCCGGCCGTCTTGGCGACCATCCGCTGCTCGGTGACATTGCCGCGCGAATCATACGTGTAACGCACCTGATTGCCCTCAGGTGCAGTGATGCGCGTCACCCGTCCGTTGCCATCGTACTGGTATGTCGTCGTCTTGCCGACCGGGTCGGTATAGGATTTGAGCCTTCGCGAGGCGATGTCGAACACATAGGTTTCCACCCGCGAGAGCGGATGCGTGACCGTGACCGTGCGCTGGCCGGCACTGTCGCTCCTCGCATAGCTCGTAGTGCCTGCGGGCGTGGTCACCGCAGTCACCTTCCCAGAGGTGTAGGTGAACGAGATGTCCTCGCTTGTACTGCCCGGCAGCTTGATCCCCGCCACCGCCGCACCGGCCATCTTGTAGCGCGTGTCGCGCGACAGATCATCTGTGATCGTGTACCAGTTGCTGCCGGCATCGTAGACCACATCGAACGACTGGCTGCGCACCGCCGCGTTGGTATCCGAAGCCAGATTGTGGCCTGTCATCCCCAGGACTTTGCGGTACGTCCCGAAATCTGGAAGCACTGGCGCATCGAAGGGATCGTAAAACCATTCGTAATAGGGATAAACCGGGCGCAATTCGTAGCCATAGCTGCTGGTCACCTTTGCCAGACGATAGGCCTTTGCCGTGACCAGGCAAATATACCCGGACGCGCTAGGCTTGGACTGCTTGCAATAAGTGATCGAGGAATAGCTGTAGTCGAGCCGCGTTCCATCGGGCATGACCATGTCTGTGATCGTACCCTTATTCCCATAAGGCGCGTCCTCGTTGAAGCGAGTCTCATCGAAATGCGCGACCGTACCGTCGCTGCGGGTGTAGGTGTACAAGCCACTGGAATAAGTCAGCGTCGAACCATTCCACTCGGTTGATTCATAGCTTCCGCCCTCGTCCGTGAAGGTGTCCGACAGCCCCCCAATGCTGACGGTCATCTTGTTGCCGTCAAGCTGAAGATAGCCGATCGTACTGTCGCTCCACCCATCGCCGCGATTGGTGCGACGGTAGGAAATGCCGTTATCCTCCCCGCCCATCGTAAGGGCGGGCCCTGCCGCACTATAAGTGCCGTCGAACAGGTCGACTCCGTATTCATCAACTGCCGCGCGCACCGGGGCAGGCGCGGTTGACTGGGCAAGTGCGGGGGCGAGCGGCAGAAACACCAGGCCCACGATCGCAATCAGGCGAGCCCTCAAAAAATACCAGTGCCCCATCACCCCATCCCCACAGCGTTTGACGACTCGATTCGAATTTCACGATTCTGACGTCGATTTGTTCAGAACGTTCCGCTGATTACAAGGGACATTATTTTTTCATCCGATCCCAACCTCTTAGCGTTAATCGGAGCCCCCCCCCCCTAAACGTTCAGAATCATTCCCCAACGCAACTTGCACATTCGAGAGATGTATTGCACCTTTAGCATAAGGCCAGTTGGCTAAGAGTCATGACGTATGTTTCGCATCCGCACGTCCGTGATCCTCATTGGATTGGTATTGCTTGGTGCCACATCCGCCTCGGCCGAAGAGACGTTTCCCTACACCTATGAAGCTCAAGGTCGGGTGATTAAGGTCGAGCGCAGTGGAGATGCAAACGACGGCGAGCAGGTCGATTACGAATATGACGACGCGGGCAACCGCACTCATGTCGAAGCGACTGGCGAGGCGACGCCATAGTTTTTCGTCACTGTTTGCGTTCTTGCCAACGGCAGGCGCAGCGCAAGGCCGCTCCCTAGTCGGCCCCTATGTAGCACCTTCGCAGCGCACGCTTCGGCGCTATCGGTCGTAACGCGTTTAGGTACTGGCCGCGTCATCAATGAGACATTCGTCATTCGTAGTGACCGCCTGCGACCGCTCAGCTACAACTGCGAGCTCGTAACTTACGCTCGTTGCGGTGTGCCGCCGGAACGTAGCTTGGCTTCTTGCAGAGAAAGGCGTCGTCTACGCGGTTTATCTGAAGTGTCCCCGTGTCGGGAGCGGGGCATCCCACGATCCGGTGTCAGCCCCTCCCCGTCTTTGCCAGCGCTTCATATTTCCAAGGCAGCCAATGCTTGTTCGGCATCTGACCGGACTAAGTGCCCATAATGCCTTTCGCTCATTGCAACGCTTGTGCCCGACAACTGCGCAACTGTAAGCACTGGAAGGCCACTCCGCACTAGATCGGTAATGACACTGTGACGGAGCACATAAGCGGTAGTCTCTTGCGGAAGCTTGGCTTGAGATGCCGCCAACTTGATGGGCTTCTTCCAACTATCCTTATTCCAGGAATTCCCATCATCTCGAGAGAATAGCGGTTGCTCCCCTTGCTTCCCGTTCTGCGCTTCTGTCAGAAACTGCGCGATCGTCGACGACACCAACAGCTGCCTCGATAGGCCGTTTTTGTCTCGTCCGATCGTGAGCGTGCGTGTCCGCACGTCAAAATTTGAACATTGTAGCTTTGCGACAACCCCGGGCCTCAAAGGCAAATGGCACAGCGCTCTCAAAAATGGCAGAATTTCGCTGTCCGCGCTGCTCAAGAGCGATTTTCGCTGCTCCTTATCCAAGTACAGTTCTCGTCGTCGATCCGCACCCCTGACCGGCTTGAGCGCCTCTTGCCAAGCCGCATCTGTACCGGGTGCACCGGGTGGTAAAACGCGATGCAGCGCGGCTCTTAACGGCACCATGTCCCGATTAATAGTCGAGGGCGATCTCGCCTTTGTCTTCGGCGTGCCATGCTTAGATCTCGTGACCAATGCAGGCGCAGCCTCAAGCCTTTTACGCCACGAGATAAGATGATGACGCCTCAGTTTATCGAGCTTCACGGTCGCAATTGGATCATCGAAAACGTGCCTGCGGAACACGCCTTCTGCGATAGACCCTTGGCGTTCATGAAGGTAAACGAGACAGGCATCTTTAACGGTTACAGGCCGGTCAACGGTGCCCCCACCTGAGTCGACCTGCCGGGCCCACTCCTCAACTTCGGCTTTGGCGACGGCAAAAACTTCAAATCCTTCGACACCTCCAAAGTCGCCCAGAGCTTTTCGCCTATATTTGCCATGCTCGGGCTCGTAACATCGAGCAAACCAAGTTCCTCGACCCTCCGCCCGCGGGACGATAGCCAAGAAATGCGCGTGGCCTCAGCCTCTGCCAGTAAGGTTCATCTCCAGCCCACGGCTTAAGCTTGTTGCGGGCCCCGACTTTGCTCAAGTCGATAACGGAAGCGCTCCCATATACATCCATGAGAATTACATGAAAAACATAGGCGGACTATGGCGGCATTGAAAGACTGCAATGCCCAGCTTTTCAGTGCATTAGCGTTCGCCAATATCCAAAATCTCGTCCTTCACACGGATGGGATCGCAAGTTCAATCCTTGCCGCGCCCACCATCTTTTCAGATAGTTAAGCGAGAAGATGGCCCGCCGGTCCATGCCATGGGCCGCAGCCAATGCCATCGCGCGTGATAATCACCCCAAAAGGCAAAACGGCCGCCCTTTCGGGCGACCGTCGTGCAATTGGCTGGCCTCGGGAAACACTCCCCTGTGCCGTATCTATCGGTAATCAGATCTTGGCCGAGATCGACAGCGCGAAGCTCTGCCCCAGATCGTAGCTGTTGATGTCGATCCGGTTGTCGCCCGACTGCTGGAACTCCTCGTGCCCGCGGCCGAAGATGTTGCGGGCTTCGAACTTGGCCTCCATCTCGGCCCCGAACAGCGCGAAGCCTTCACGCCAGACGAAGTCCATCCGCAGGCCGGGCGATTCGATCACGTCAGGCTGCGGCGGGGTGCCGTTGAGGCCGCGGCTGACCACGCGATCGCTCGCATAGGACAGCAGGATCGTCTGCTGCGACAGGCGGTCCTCGTCCTCCAGACCCAGTTGCACGTTGACGATATGGTCGGACTGACCGGTCAGTGGCGCACCATCGTGGAAGTAGTCGGTCGCGAGGTTGGACGCCGCGCCGAACACCTGCACCGTATCGCCCGCGTCGACCTTCAGCTTCGACTGGGTGAAGGTGTAGTTGCCGATGGCGACGAGACGACGGGCATCCCAGAAGCCGCCATCGCCCATGCCGGAGAGATCGAAGTACTTCTGAACCTCGAACTCCGCACCATAAAGCTGGGCTTCGGGGGCGTTGGCGTAGGAGGTCAGCAGGTCGATCCCGGCAACGAATGCCTCGATCGGCTTGTCGATCTTCTTGAAGAACCCGGCGACGGAAACACGCTGGTCGCGGTCGAAATACCATTCGAACCGCGCCTCCGCATTATACAGCTGGCTGTCCTGCAGCAGCGGATTGCCGCGATAGGGCCGGTTGTTGTCGGGATCGTAGTACGGCTGGTTGATCAGTTCGCGGAACTGCGGACGCGCGATCGTCTTCGACCCGTTGACGCGCAGCTGCATCGAATTGCCGAGATCGACGGTGATCGTCGCGGCGGGCAGCCAGTAGCCGTTCTTGAGCACCGTCGGCGGGGTGGCGGACGAGAACGAGCTGAACACCTGGATCGGCGTGGTCGTCTGCGTCGCGTCCTCGTAGCGAACGCCCGCGTCGATCTGCACGAAATCGCCGATCGCGAAGTTGGTCTTCAGGTAACCGGCCTTGATCTCCAGCTCGGCGTCGAACGCAGGCGAACCCGGATCGTTTTCGACCAGCGTAATGCCCAGCGCATTGACCACATCCGGCGACAGCAGGATGTCGGGACGCAACGTGCCGATCCCGCTCAGATAGACGGGGTCCGATACGCACGTGTCATCGACGCACACCGTGCTGCCGTTCGAGCGGAAGATGAAATCGCGCCGCGAGTTGTAGCGCTGAGTGTCCGAATAGGCCCCGCCCGCCGTGAATGCGAGGCTGGGCGATACGCGGTAGGTCAGGTCGGCACCACCAGCCCACAGGTTCTCGTTCAGATCCGAATAGGTGGTGCCCGCCGTACCGCTGTTGCCGGTCAGCCGGTTGACGAACACCTCACCGAAAGGATCGGAGTCCGAGTTGGTGCGGACATATTCGAAATACAGCTCCCCCGGTGCCTTGCGCTTGGTGTTGGCGTAAGTGCCGCGCACGTCGAGGCTTAGCGCATCGGTGAGGTTGAACTCGCCCGTCAGCTGGGTGTCGAACAGTTGCCTTTCGTAGAACCCCGTGCGCTGCTGGAGGAAGTCGGTCTCCCCGTTCTGCGCGGGCCGCTGGCCGAGCGCGAGCGCCGCCTTCTTGACCGTGTCGTGGATATAGACGTTGGTCCAGCGCAGCTTGTTGGTGCCGAATTCCAGACCCAGGCCGAACAGGCCGTTCACCAGAATACGCTCGTCGGTGCTGACCTGTCGGAAATCGCTCTCGATCGAGTTGAGGTCCGCGCTAGAAGAGCTTTGCTGCGTGATGTCGCGGGTCAGCCACTTGTTCGAATAGCCGCCGCCGAAGATCACGCCCAGCTCTGCATCACCGCCGACCTCGAAGGTCTTGCCGCCAGAGAACGAGCCGGAGAAGTTCGGCCAGGTCTTGCTCGCCTTCTGGACGACCGCCTGCCGCGAGGTGACCAACTGCGCGGCAATCGCGGTCGAATCGACCGGGTCGGTGCCGATCAGCAGGCCGCTGTCGAAATAGGCCTGCAGCGCCGGCGGCGCATCGCGATTGCCATTGTCGTAGCCGAGCCAGTCGGTCTTCGATCCGTAATAGGTATAGCCCAGCTGGCCGGTCGTCTCGGTATCGCCCGAGATGCCGAAGCCGATCTTGAAGAACGGCTCGTTGGGCGTCGCGGTGGTGGTCAGGTTGATGACGCCGCCGCCGAATTCGGCGGGATAGTTCACCGAATAGCTTTTCTGCACCAGCGAGGATGCGACCACGCCCGTGGGGAAGAGATCGAGCGGGACGACGCGCTTGAGCGGCTCGGGGCTCGGCAGGGGCGAGCCGTTGAGCAGCGCGAGCGAATAGCGATCGCCAAGGCCGCGCACGTAGACGAAGCCGTTGCCGACCACGCTCAGGCCGGTCACGCGGCTGAGCGCGCCAGCGATATTGCCTTCACCCGTGCGGGCGATTTCCTCGGTCGAGAGGACCGAGACGACCTGGTCGGAACGGCGTGCGATGTTGCGATCGCGGCGGCCGGTAACGATGATCGTGCCACCCGGCACGGAGACATCGACCTCTTCTTGCAGAGGCAGATCGCCCTCGACCGGATCGGGGCCCGGCACCGTGGGCTCGTCCGCCGGTTCGGGGCTCGTCGGCGTGTCGGGCGTCTGCTGGGGTGTCGTGCTCTGGGCATGAGCGAGCGACGGGGCGGTCAGGGCCGTGGTCAGGAACAGAACGCCTGCCAGCCGCGAAAAGGTGGACATCGAAGTCTCCTGCGAATCGAAAACGCTACTTCACAATCGTGGATGCGAGCACGGGGGCAGCCGTCGAACGACCGCCCCCGGGCACATTAAGGGCAGCCGCGATCAGTAGACGGGCAGCGTGGTGCAGTCCGTCAGGCCGCCGAGCGGCGCGTAAGAGCTGTTGCAGGTCCATCCGCCGGCCCAGCTGGTGTTGCCGCTCCACGCGGCACCGATGTGGTACGGGGTCGGCTCCGCCGAGAAGAAGCTCGACAGGCTGGTCGGAGAGGTGGTGGCGACCGCGTCGGCTGCCGTCGAATTGACGAAGACATTGGTCAGCGCATCGGTCAGGTCGAGGTTGTTCGACGCATCGCCGAAGAACCCGGCGACCTGTGCGGGGGTGAACGGTGCCGAACCCGAACCGTCGCCGAGGAACTTTGCATCGCCCGAGTCCGAGCATTGCAGAGCGACCGAGCGCGCGGTGAGCGTCGCACGGTTGGCGCTGTCGGTGTTCGAGGTCATCCGCACGCACTGGTTGTTCGGCGTGATGATCATGCCGTTATAGAGCGTGACGTCGGCATTGCCGCGGAACAGCGCCGAAGCCTTGTCGTTGCCTTCGTTGTTCGAGCTCACGTCAGGCTGGAACGCCGTGAAGTTCACCACCTTCAGGTTGGTGCGCGGGGTGTCGCCTTCCTGGCCGTTCGAGTCGATTTCGAACAGGGCATCGCCCTCGCCCGGCTTCTGCAGCAGCAGCGCGTACTGGATGTTGACGCGCGCGCCGGTATCGACGTCGAGGCTGTCGTCGTCGGCGGCAGTGGCGATGTAGTACTTCAGGTTGAAGTTACCGCCGAAGAACTCCGCGCCGTCGTCAGAGCTGCGGTGCGACTGGATGTGGTCGAGCGTGGTGCCCGAACCGATCGCCTCTGCGGTAAGCGCCTGCAGTTCCTTGTTGTTCGACAGGACGAAGCCCGAATAGCGGATCTGGACGTAGCTCATCTTGCCCGCGTTGTAGGTGTCGTCGTTGCCGCCGAAGCGCGCCAGGTTGACCGCACCTTCGGTGTCGCGTTCGCAGGTGTTGGCTGCCACGGTGCCGACGTTACAGTCGGTCACCTTGCCACGGCCGAGCAGCACGACGCCGCCCCACTGACCGCCCGGGGTCGATTCGGTGTTGAGACCTGCGACGTTATCCTGACTGGTGAAGATGATCGGTTTGTCGGCAGTACCGACTGCATTGATCTTGTTACCACGGTTGACCGCGAGCCACGACTGGCCGGTCTGGCCGTAAAGGATCACGCCCGGTGCAATCGACAGCGTGACGTTGGTGTCGGCGGTCAGGTTGCCGCAGCCGATAGTTGTCGAGTTGTAGGGCGAGCCTGCGCTCGGGGCGGAGAAGCCGCCGTCGCAACCCACGTCCACGCGGCCGTTCATGGCATAAAGCAGGCCGTCGATCTGCGGCAGTTCGACGCTCTTGGTGATGAGCGAGGGCAGCTGGCAGATGCGGTATTCGCCGGTCGGGCCGGAGATCGTCCCGGCATTGGTCAACACCACGCTGCCGTCGTTGGTCAGCGAGGGGCAGGCGCCCGCTGCGGTCACGGTCGGTGTCGGCGTGGGCGTCGGGGTCGGCGTGGGAGCCGGCGCAGGCGGCACGTTGATGGTGACGCCGTCGCCGCCGGGCGAAGCAATATCGTCGGCACCGCAACCGGCCAGTGCCAGTGCGCTACAACCGATTACGAGCGAGCGATGGAGATTTTTCACAGCGAGCGGTCCCCTCAAAAAACCGAAGAATCGAAACTGACGAACGCGAATGTTGATCGCGAGACGGGGCGCTAGAGGGGGTGCGTGACAGTTTCGGGGAGCATTTGTGACCGTTCGATTTCACCCGCCGGAGTCCGCCGGTTTCAAGGTGAAAATGTGCAAGATGAGCCCCGATCATGGGGATTTCACTCGACCCGAATTGAATTGTGGCGACGAACAGACCGGCGGATTGCTATCGAGTCGCCGACACTTTCAGGGCAGGCCGCGAGCGCCGAATTCCGGGCTTTGACTCGATCACACCTTCCACCGGAATGTCGAAGCGGGCAACATAAGGCGCGAAGCGCTCGCGCACTTCGTCTTCCGACAGGCCGAACTGTTCTAGGCTATAGTTATGCGGCTGGCGCTTGAGGCCCATCGCCCGTTGCAGATAGCGTCCCATCGCCGGAACGGCAGGGCCCATGTCGAGACCGAGGAAGGCGTAAATCCGCTCCATCGTGCCGCGCCAGTCACGCTCCATCGCATCATAGCCGACGTCGATGCGCCGATCGGCGGGTACGAGCGATCGAGCGGCGAGCATCCGCTTGACCTGCAGCACGCTCTTGCGCTGCCATTCCTGGCCCACATCGTAGGGCGTCACGTCGTCCGAATAGATCGCGGTCTGGTTCCACGCGAGCGACGCGGCGCTGCCGACGATCTTCTTCGGGTCGCGATGGGTGAAGATGATCCGTGCGTCGGGAAACACTTCGAGCAATGCGGGCAGATCGAGCATGTGCTGCGGCGTCTTGAGGATCCAAGGACGGATTTCGCTGACCTGCTGCGACCAGCCGATCAGCCGCAACAGGTCCGCCATGTGGCGATAGGCGGGCGTCGCATCGATCCGTTCGCACCAGCGGCCATAGGCGGGCACGCGCCACTGCGCCTCGTGCTTCATGCCATACATCGAGTTGACCAGCAGGCCGAGCTCTTCCTCAGGCTCGAACGGGCCGGTCGGATGGATCGAGAGCGTGCGCGGATTGGCAAGGCGCGCCACACGCATGATGCGCTTCGCCAGTGTCGGGCGGAAATCGCGCTTCCTGCCCGCCAGCACCTCCTCGAAGCCGGGGCGCGGCACGGGCGAAATCGTCTCGAAGCTGCGCATGTGGCTGAAGCGATGATCGCTCGCGAGCAGGCGGTGCAGACGCGTGGTACCCGACCGCATCGGGCCGACGATCACCACCGGGCGCTTGATCGAACGTTCAAGGATTTCTGGATGCCGCTTGAACCACTCGATCGCGGTCAGCCGGTCGCACAGGACCTTGCCGAATTGCAGCCGCGCGGCGAATTCGCCCGCCGTGTTCAGCCGCGCTTCCTCGCGGATCGAATCGAGCAGGACGGAGAATGGCCCTGTGAACCACGGATCGCCGAAGTCGCTGAGGCCGGTCTCCTCGACCGCAGCCGACATCAGCGCGTCTTTCTCCAGCGTCGAGGGAGCGACGACGCCCAGCTTCTGGCCGATCCCGATCGCGCCTTGCAGAATGTCGATAAATGGGGTGCGCTTGGGCGCGGCAAGAATCGTCATCGCGTTTCCCGTCAATCTGGAACCTGCACCCGTAAGAACTCCCAACGGACGGAGCGCGGGATTGTGCCCAAGCTGACATGCGGGGCCATTCGCTGACGGCCGGAAGCTGTCCTACAGAACCGCATCCGTGGCATGGCCTGCGCATGAGCGAACCCGCCTCCACGCCCCGCCCGCAGCCCGACGCTTTTCATACAATCCGGGTGGGCGGTTTTTTGGTCCCTGGACACTGTGTCAGGTGTGTCAGAGAACGGTTCTGCGCATCGCCGTGAGCGCTCTTCGCGCAACTTCATACTGGCCAAGCTGGCGCCCCATCGGCATAGGCGGCGCCATGCACGACATCGCCATGATCCGCCAGGAACCCGAAGCCTTCGACGCCGGTCTCGCACGCCGCGGGGCCGAGCCCGTCACCGCCAAACTGCTCGATCTCGACAGCCGCCGCCGCGCGGTTTTGACCGAGTTGCAGGAGGCGCAAAACCGCCGCAACGCCGCTTCCAAGGCGATCGGCCAGGCAATGGGCAAGGGCGACACCGAAGAGGCCGACCGGCTCAAGGCGGAAGTGACCGAGCTGAAGGCCACCACCCTGCCCCGACTGGAAGAACAGGCACGGACCATCGGCGGCGAACTCGATACCCTGCTAGCAGGCATTCCCAACCTGCCCGCCGACGATGTGCCCGATGGCGCGGG
>NZOF01000146.1 GCA_002695185.1 Erythrobacter sp. | reverse complement strand
CGCTGACCATCCGCGACCACGGCTTCAACGCCAACCTCGGTAAGGCCGCGAACCAGGACGATCTGTCCCTGCAGGACGTCATCCCCTGCGGGGCCGAAGGACGCCGCCTAAATCTTCAGCCAGACCGCTTCGGCGGCCCTGGCCGCACCAGGTTTCGACTTTTTGCACGCGTGCAAAATCACCTCGGCGGCTCAGGTTGTCGTCCGCACTTTCGCTCAGTGCAGCCCATATTGTGCGCCGGAAATCCGGTAGGCGTACAATATCTGTACATTTCCTCAAAAACCGTGCTATTTACAACTCGGAGCGATTCCGTGAGAGAATCGAAAAGAGAGCGGTGCAATGGGCGGCAGTATAGAACAGTTCCTTCAAGAGCTCGAGCGGGGCCTTGGCCGGACCATGGTTTCGGTCAACAAGGAGTTGACGATGCGTGAGCGCATCAAACGCTCTTGGTCGATGCGCCAATGTGCTCGCTTCCTGAACATTAGCCATCAGCATCTGACGAAGTTCGCTAAGGACAATGAGGATTTTCCTGCCGGCAAGCATGTAGGGCGCGAGCGTGTTTTCACCCTGACGGAGCTGATGCACATCAGGGCTTTGATGGCTGCCTCATCAAAGCGGCCTGAGCATTTTCTTGCTTGGCGCAAACCCGACGATCCTTTGCCCGTCATTTCATTTGCAAGTCAGAAAGGTGGCACCGCGAAGTCGCTTAGTGCTGCGCACTTCGCTCAGTACCTGAGTCTGCACTACGGCATGCGAGTCGGCGTCATGGACGCTGACCCCCAGAGCACGATCACTCTCTACTTTGTCGGCGGCGAAGAAATGCCAACTTTGCCAGATGACGAAACTCCGACGATGGTTGACTTCGCGGGGCTGTTTCAGACCGACGAGTCCATCGCTTACACTGACTATGATGCGGAGACGCTTGACGGGTTCTTCAAGAAAACCTCCTGGCCGGGCGTGCGGTTAGTACCTGCGCATGGCGAAACCTCCGAAGGCGAAATTCAGATCGCGAGGTTGCTGCGAGCGGGCACCCCGGAGAAGCGGTTTTACAGGTTCCTAAGAGACGCCATAGATCGGTGGAAAGAGGGGCATCCACCGGTCACCCGTCCTAATGAGCTCGTGAGCAACGGTAGGGTCGACCAAGCGGAGCTTGAAAGTGCCCTGAACGAGACCTTGGACTGCATCATTATCGACTATCAGCCTGCGCTGACACTGTTCCAGCTGAACAATGTGATGGCGTCTACTTCGTTGATTATCCCGCAGACGATGAAGGGGTTCGACATTGCGACCTTGTCCACCTTTGTGACTGGTCTCCTCACCATGCTGCGCCACATTTTCGCGACGGATCGGATCGATATGGGCGGTGCGGCGCATATGCTGTTGCCCACGATCGTTCAGAGAACAAATGAGCAAGATCTCACACAGGTCGGCAACCTGCTCGAAAACTGCCCAGATGAGGTGCTGCCGGTATTCTATCTTCGCTCCGATGCTATTTCGAACGCGTCGGACGTTTATCAGTCCGTCTATGAGTACGACCCAGATACGCCAGGCAAGCGAAAAGGTATCAACAGGTTCATCGAGAATGCTGACGCAGTGAATGACGCCATCGTCTCACGCCTCTGGCCTGGTCTTGAGCGTGGCTATGCCGAGGATTGGATGCAGAACTTCTACAATTTCGAGGAGGAAGCCGAATGAAGCGAACATTGAGCAGCTCGGTCCTCAAGAAAAAGTCCGCGCGCCCTGATCAGGATGTGTCTGCGGCTCCTGGATCTGGTGCAAGCGAACAGGTCCACGAAGACGAGGCGAAACTGGTTGGTGGGGTTAAGCCAAGACTGGGCGGCTCTGGCAGTGCTTGGAAGGCCGGAGCGCTTTCAGACGCCAGCCAGATGCTTCACGTTGAGCGTGCACAGGTCGTGGAGCGCATTCTTGCGGGTCGACATGAGTTGCAGATTGATCCGTCTCAGATCGTGGACGTGATCGGATCGGACCGGCGTGAAGACTGGCGCGATCAAGAGGCATTTGAGAAGCTCAAAGAGAGTATCGAGAAGAACGGTCAAGATACGCCCATTCATGTTCGGCCAGCGGATCCTGACTGGCGACCGGATGAATGTGAGCCCGAGAACGTAGAAGGCGTGACATTTCAGTTGATCGTGGGTCGGCGACGCCATGCAATCCTTGAAGCTTTGGGGTTGCCTGTCCGCGCCATTCTAGTTCCACAATCCCATCGGGGTTCCCGTGAAGAGCAGTTCGAGATGCTTTTCATGCGCTTCCGGGAGAATGAGGAGCGTGAAAACCTGAGCGCTTTCGAGCGTCTGGTTTCGATAGGCGAAATGTTCGAGCGGCTACAAGACGCCAAACCGGACGAGAAGATAACTGCAACCGAGTTCGCCAAGCGTGTGGGTGTCCATAACAGCGCGGTATCACGTGGTCGCGCTGTTTATGCTGCTAGAGGTGAGATTTTGCACGCGTGCAAAGATGTCTACGGTCTTAGCCACCGTGACCTCGAAAAGGTTCTTGGCGACCTGACTGAAAAGCCGTCCAAGCTTGCAAAAAAGAAATCGCAGAGCCCAAAGAGACTCACGGTACAGCGAAAGATCGGTTCGCGGAAATTGAGTGTTACAGGGCAGGGCGGGAAGCTCTCAGTCGCTGCCACGGGGCTAACATTGGACGAGGACATTCTCAAAGGTTTGAGTGATGTCATCGCTGAGTACTTGGAGAAACACGGATCGAAGTAAGAGGCAGGAGCCGCGGAGACGGTGGTCTTCGATCCAAACAAGGTAAGAAACAGGAGCGGATATGCTTTGAGATAACGGCAAAAGAAAAGCCCCCAAGCTGAGGGCCTGAGAGCTTATCGAGATTAGTTTGGTCGCTATCAAGATAGTTCTCCGGCGAATCACTGTCAACAGCAACGCTCCTGAGCGAACGGGATTCTTTTGCCCTCCATCAAGCAGAGGAGGCGAGAACTATCCATGAAACATACAGGTTGGCGCAAGCCGACACCGGGTCTTGGCATTGCAGAGGAGCTTGCCCAAGCCGGTGAACAGGTAGCTGTACCCAAAACACGGGCCTTCGTGGCCGTGAAGCGGGTGGGCGCATACATTGGCCTCAAGGCCGGAGACATGATGCTCCTCGACACGCTCGGGGCCTTCACACAGGCCCAGGACTGGGACGAGGGGCAACGTCCGATCGTCTGGGCCTCGAACGCCTATCTGATGGAGCAGACGGGTTTCTCGCTCTCTGCGCTTAAGCGCCATGCGCGGCGTCTGGCAGAGATCGGCGTGATTTCCTTCAAGGACAGTCCGAATGGCAAACGGTGGGGCCACAGGGACGCTGACGGGCGTATCATCGAGGCCTACGGCTTCGATCTGTCGCCACTTTCAGCCCGTGTCGAGGAATTCGAGCAGCTGCAGGCCGAGTTGCAGGCCGAGCGCGAGCTCTGCCAGCGCCTGAAGCGCCAAATCACGGTTGCACGCCGGATGATCCGTGCTCGGATCGAGGCAGCCTTCAGCAGCACGCTGAGGGGCCCCTGGGAGCATCTCTCAGGGCTGTTCGAGGATCTTCTGGACCGACTTCCGCGTCGGAACACCGCCTCTGAGACGCTTTCACAGCTCCTGGCATGGTTCAAAGAGCTTCAGGAGCGCGTCGAGGCAGCGTATCTCAAGGCAGTTCGGGCGGATGAGGTTGTGGAGAACTCCGCTGAATCTATCGAACAAGGTAGTGAAAAGACTCAAGAAATGAACCCCGGGGAGGTCATTTCCGGACCTCATATACTAACTACAACCAAACTTGATCCTGTAATCAGTAATTCCTCTAAAAAAGAGGAAGCGGCGGGCGTTACGCCAAATGCCCCACCCGAAGAGCGTGTGGACAGGGAGCTGGAAAATTGGGTTGCCGAGGTGCGCAAAAAGCGTGGAGCGGCGCTCGATCTGCCGACGGTAATGCAGGCCTGTCCGGATTTCGCGTCCTGGGCGCGCAATATGGGCGGATACTTGAAGGATTGGGGCGATCTGCACCGGGTGGCGGGGCAGTTGAGGCCGATGATCGGGGTCTCGGAGCATGACTGGAACCTGGCGCAGGACCGTCTCGGGCCGCAGATTGCCACGGCGGCGCTGGTTCTGACCTTCGACAAGCATGCGAAGGGCGAAGTGGCATCGCCGGGCGGCTATCTCCGCGGCATGATCGAGAAGGCCGGGGCAGGGGAGCTGCATCTCGAGCGCAGTTTCTACGGCCGATTGAGCGGGCAGGCCGCGTAATGGAGAGCTTAGAGCCCTGCAGCTTTGGTCAAGTTGACCCGGAACCGATCCCGGCGGCGCTGATAGCGGCGGGTCATCTCGGCCGAGGCGTGCCCGAGCTGCTTCTGGACGTAGCGCTCGTCGACTTCGGCAGAGCTGGCGAGACCGGCGCGCAAGCTGTGGCCCGAGAAGAGGGCGAGGCGGTCTTTCTCGGGTAGTTCTGCCCGGATACCGGACTTCAACACGGTGGTTTTGATGAGGCGGGCGACGTGTTTGTCCGACAGGCGGGCTTCCAGGGCCTTCTTGCCGTCCCGCGATGTGCGCACGAAGATCGGGCCGAAGTCGATCCTGGCGAAGTGCAGCCATTGCTCCAACGCGTGAACAGGGCAGGTCTGTTCCGAAGAACCGCGGCCAATCTCGACCTCGCGCCAGCCGCTCTTGGCGTTGAGGGTGAGGACCGCGCCATCCTTCAGGATCTCGACCCAGCCTCCGCTGTCGGGTGTGTCGTCCTTACCGTGATCGAGGCTGACGATTTCACTGCGCCGAAGCCCGCCGGCATAGCCGATCAGCAGGATCGCCCGGTCCCTGAGCCCGCGCAGGTCGTGGGGCAGGGTGGCCACCATGGCGAGAATGTCTTCGGGGAGGATGGCTTCTTTCTGGACCGGTGGTCGTGCGTGTTGCCGTTTGATCCCGGCCAGAACCGTGGCGATGTGGCGGTCCTTGCGATCGAGCGAGAACCCGCGCTGTGCGTAGTTCCAGGCGAGGCCCGAGAGCCGCCGCTCGATCGTCGAGACAGACAGGCCAGGGGAGGACCCCGACCCGGCCGCCAGATCGGCGAGGTAGAGCCCGATCATCTCATTAGAGGGCGGCAGGGGATCGGTTCCCTTGAGCCGGCACCAGCGGGCGAAGTGTTTCCAGTCTGCCGCGTAGGCCTTGTTGGTGTTCTCGGCCGTCGAGGCCCTGGCGTAGTCGCGGGCGGTATCGACCAACCGATCGAGGGTCCCGGAGCCAGCCACATGGGAGGGTAGGGCGATCGGATCGCCGTCCAAAGGCTCTCTCTCGTCTCCGTCGTTCTGTTGGCTCATGTTAGATACCTTTCGAGAGATACGCGTTCGAGCGAAGCGAGAGGCAGCGTATCTCGAAACAATTTGCCAACAAACGACGACGCTCGTTACCTTTCGGCGCATCATGCGGCGCCGAGCTCGATCTCTCGGCCTCAGGGGGACCGGAATCTTCGATTTTTGTGTCGGTCTGCCGGAATTCTTGAGACTGCGGTCCATTTGTTTTCAAGGGCTTTCCGGATCTTCGTTTTCGATATTGAGTCGGAATTCATGAGACTGTACATGGATGTGAGTCACTATTCGAGAGACTACACAGCGTCCGTGCGTCGTTCAAGTCATGTCCGATAATCCCGTAGCTGACCAAGACTGGGAAGAAGCCGAGTATCGCGCAAGAGTACTTGCCGAACTGCCAGAACAGCTCAGCGATAGCGACGTTGCATGGGCGATGCGGCAGTTGGATGTCAGCCGGGCGACGGTCTTTCGCTTGGCAAAACAGTTTCGGGAGGATGCACGGACCAGCGCGCTTCTGCCGAGTGTTCCCGGTCCAAAGCCGGGCATGAAGCCGCTGGACCCTGCGGTCGAGAAAATCGTGGCCCGTCATTTTAGGGAGTTTTATGCCACCCGTCGCAAACCGACCAAGACCCGGTTCTGGCGCGAGGTCGCAGCCGATTGCCGATCGCAGGGGTTGGCACCTCCTTCGATCAGGCGTCTGGGGCACTGGCTGGATCTGAAGGATCAGGCAAAACTCATGGCCAGGCGAGAGGGGAAGGACAAGGCGGAGCGCCGCCACCTTGCCACACCCGGAACGCTCACCGCGGTCCACCAGCTCGACATCGTCCAAATCGATCATACCAAGGCTGATGTGACAGTTGTCGATCCGGTCTCGCGGCGCCCGCTCGGGCGCCCGACGCTGACGATGGCCATTGATGTAAACAGCCGCATGATTTTGGGGTTTCACCTGTCTCTGGAACCACCCTCGCTTCTTTCCGTTGCGCTCTGCCTGACCCATGCGGTGATGGACAAGTCGCATTGGCTGGCGGCGCGCGGGATCAATACAGACTGGCCCGCGCAGGGCCTCCCCAAGGCAGTTTACGTGGATAACGGCGCGGAATTTCACTCCCGGGCGTTCGGACTTGCCTGCGCCGAGTACCAGATCGACCTGCGGTATCGCCCGCCAGGAACCCCGCGCTACGGCGGCCATATCGAGCGCCTGATCGGCACCATGATGGGCGCGGTCCACCTGCTGCCGGGTTCGCACTTCTCGAACATCTTCGAACGCGGGGATCTCGACGCAGAAGCCGAAGCGGTGATGACGCTCGACGAGTTGGAAACCTGGCTCGCCCTCGAAATCACCGGCTCCTACCACGTGCGGGTCCACAGCGCGCTGGAAACCACGCCAGCGGCGGCCTGGGCGGCGCAATCAGACGAGGCCAGGCTCCGCATGCCCGCCGACCTGCGTCAGTTCCTGGTGGATTTTCTGCCCTCGGAACAGCGGGTCTTGCAGCGCGATGGCTTTCATCTCTTCCATATTCGCTATTGGTCGGATGAGCTGCGCTGGCTGATGGGTCAGGAAACCCGCAAATATAGCCTCAAATACGACCCGCGCGATCTTTCGCGCATCTTCGTGCTGACTGAGGATGGCATTATCGAGGTGCGGCCGGCCGATTTGACCCGCTCTGCGATCACGCTCTGGGAACACCGCGCGGCGCGGCGGGCTTTGCGGGAGGCCGGGCGTCGGTCGGTGGACGAGGATCTCATCTTTCGGACGATCGAGGCGCAGCGCGACCTCGTTGATAGCGCCGCGCGGCAGACCAAGGCGATACGGCGCCACCAGGCCCGGCGGGCGCATCTGGACCCACGCCCGATGCGCGATGTGACGCCTGGGCCAAATGCGCCCGAAGCGCTTCCTGCGCCGGAAAACAAGAGCAATGTGCTGAAAGACCACCCGGGCTTCTATGTCGAGGAATGGTACGATGACGACTGAGTTTCCGCATCTCTATCCAGGTGCCAGCAGAATTGCCGCCCTCAGTGCCGAGGAGCGGACCCTGCGCATCCGTGCAGACCGATGGGTGTCCTATCCCCGAGCGGAGGCGGCGCTCGCCAAGTTGGAAACCCTGCTGTCCTTTCCGGAACGCGCCCGGATGCCGAATCTGCTTCTGGTCGGTGAAAGCGGCATGGGCAAGACCATGATCATCGAGAAATTCACGCGCGATCACCCCTCGAGTTTTGGCGACACCACTGGTCGGTTGCACATGCCGGTCGTCGCGGTGCAAATGGTCTCAGGCCCGGACGAGACCCGGTTCTACCGCCGGATTCTGGCAGCGATCGGTGCCCCGGAACCGCCGCGCGCGACGCTTGCTGTCCTTGAAAGCCTGGCCCTTCGACTGCTCACCGAACTGCGGCCCCACATGCTGGTGATCGATGAAATCCACAGCCTGCAGGCGGGTACGATCCGCGAACAGGCACGGTTCCTGAACATGCTGCGGTTCCTGGGCAATGAGCTGCGCGTTCCCCTCGTTTGCGTCGGCACCGCCCAGGCCCGCAATGCGCTGCGCACCGATGATCAGCTGGTGCGCCGGTTCGAGGCCTTCGGCCTGCCGCCCTGGCAGGACGGGGCCGATTTCACCGGGCTGATGAGCACGCTCATGCGCAGCCTGCCGCTAAGGCGGGAAAGCGAGATCGACGAGAAGGCGCTGTCGCGGATGATCAAGGTGACCGGCGGCATCACCTCGGGGATATTTTCCATCATGTCTCAGCTGGCAATCGCCGCCATCGAAAGCGGCGAGGAACGCATCCTCTCGCGCGATATTCTGAGCGGCGACCGGTTGCAGGCGGTTCTGGGAGAGCCAGTGTGATCGGGCAGGGCCTCCTGCCGGTGGTGTTCCCACCCGAGGCTGACGAACGCCTGTCCTCCTGGATCGCCCGCATGGCGCCGTTCTACGCGATGACCGTCCCGGAGTTCCTGGCCGAGTTGGGGTTCTCGGGCCGCGACGTCTTCGATCTGGAATGGCGTCTTTCGGAAGGGGAGGGGGCTCGGATCGCTCTGCGGACTGGCCTTTCGGTCGAAGCCATTCAGGTTATGACATTCTGTGATTTCATCCCCGACGCCCGGATGATGGTCGCGCGCGGAAACCGCCATCACTGCCCATATTGCCCGGCCGATGTGCACCGGAGGTCAATGTCATTGCCCTGGGTTTTTCACTGCCCGGTTCACGGCGCAGACTTGCAGGATACCGCCGGCGCGACGTTGCCCGCGATGATGGGTGGCACTCGGATGGCCGCTTTGGCAATGCATGCAAAAGCCGGGTCCGCCGTTCTCGACGCCTGGCTACGTGGTGCGGGGCAGGGGGCTCTGGATGCGCCGGAAATGCTGGCCGTCCTGACTGCGCGACACCGCCGCGCTTCGCCTCCCTCGCTGGCCGAGCAACCGCGCATGTCGTTGCAGACCCGGCGCGACTACCATGACTTCCTCACGACGCCGATCATCCGCCAGGCGCTGACGGTTGTCGTTCCCGAGTATGACGAGGTCGCGCCGGTCCTGGCCAAGCCCGTGCGTCCCGGCCCACACGCTCTGGCGCAGGGCTCGCTGCTACAGGGTTTCGCGCTGACGGTCGGCATTGGTCGTATCGTAGAGGGCCCTGTCGCTTCCGCGATCAACGTGTTGCTCGCCAGTGACGTGGACGGGCAGGCGCGTGTTCGCGATGCGCTTGCGACATGGCCTCTCTCGTTGAGGAGACGTATCTCAGCCCGGCTCTGGCGTGCTCAGCGCGACGAGAGAGAGCGTCAGAGCGCTGCAAAGCCATCGAGGCGCCGCCAGTCTCACGAATTCCGACTCATCCAGTCTCATGAATACCGCTCCAGAATCTCATGAACCCCGGTTCGTTTTTCAGGGAAGTGCTTGAATCTCATGAATTCCGGTCATCCGACATTCTCGTGGTTTTTTGACATGCTGCTGAGCATATCTTTTAATGTCCGATAAGGCAAACTTATTGGACATATCACAGAAGCGCAGAGTGGGGCGGTTTGCACATCATATTGTGGACGAAAGCGCCGCGAGAGATTAGTGTTGTTGCATGACATACCAGTCCGCCACGATCTCCGACGACCTGAACACCCTACCGCAACTCCCGGGGGGGGTCACCTCCGGACATGCCGAAACCCTTGAAACCGTGGCGTTTCGGTCGGGGGCGGCGCTGACGGTACTCGACCAGCTGATCGGTGATCCCAGGCACGGTGTGCCGCTGAAACTGCTCGCCAACCGGCTGGCGCTAAGCGCCGCCACGGCGACCTCGAAGCTGGAAGGAAGGCTGGCGCGCGAGGCGGATATCCGCGACGCCTGGCACCTGACGCCGCCCGGAGAGGCGCGGGGGCCGGATGGCGATCTCCTGGCCTTCTGGCGCGAGGCCGTGCGCCTGGGGACGGGCGGCACGGGTGAGATAAGTGACCTGGTTGGCGCGGGTTTTGCTGCAGATATGGCCGCTTGGCTGGCCGCGGGCCAGGAACGCGCTCGGACCCATGGACCCTTGGCCGGCTGCGTGGCCGTCCTGCTCACCGTTCTCGGGGCCGACGACCGGGCGGAGCGGGTCGCCTGCCTGCTCTCGGACTTCGTCCTGGCGCGAGCGCTGACCTGGCCGGCGGTGCTGCCAATTACGGCGCGGCGGGTCACAAAAGCCATGTTGCGCGAATTGGTGACGAACGTTCCGGGGACGGAGCTGGCGGTTCAGGCCCGGATTCTCGAGAGCATCGAGGAGACGATCCGTCTGGCGCGGGATCTGACCCGCCGCGCGGCAGCGCTGCGGGCCGTGACGCCGAAACTGCGGGCAAAAGGATCGGCGGCGGCGGTCGATCTTTTCCTCATAGAGGATGCCGTGGCGCCGGCCTCGATGCTGTCGCCGCGCATCCGGGGCACCAACATCGCGATGACCTCTCGGGCCGCGCGGCGGTTTTGCGACCGGCTGGTCGAGCTGGGCGTGGCCCGGGAACTGACCGGGCGGCCGACCTTCCGGCTCTACGGGCTATGAGCATTGCCAGCGGTTCGCATCAGAATGCCATTGGTCCGAATGATGATGCGGACGGGAACCGGTTTCGCGGTTTGGCCATGCGATCATTGAAGGACTCGCCATGACGGCCGCGACCAGGAAACGGAAACCGGCGGAGGAGGGCGGCGCCGTCTTTGACAGGGAACTCGACGATCTGCCGCAGGAGTTGCGCTGGCGCGAATGGATGGGCCGGATCGAGGCGGTGCTGTTTGCCAGCGCGTCGCCGGTCGGCCGCGAGGACCTGGCGCGCGTGGTGGGGCAGGGGGCTTCGGTCGAGATGCTGATCGAAGACATCCAGGCCGAGTTGACCGGTCGTCCCTACGAGCTGGCCCAGGTGGCCGGCGGCTGGATGCTCCGGACGCGACCGCAGTTCGCCGATGCCATCAAGGCCGCCGCCGATCTGGGCGACCAGCCGCTCGCCTTCACCGAGATGGAGATGGGCGTGCTCTGTGCCATCGCCTATCATCAGCCGATCGACCGGGCGGGGCTGGCCGACATCTTCGGCAAGGAGGTCAGCAGAGACCTGCTGGCCCGGTTGCGCTACAAGGATCTGATCGCCAGCGGGCCGCGATCGCCACGGCCGGGGGCGCCGCATACCTTCGTGACGACGGAGACGTTTCTGGTGACCTTCGATCTGCAAAGTTTGCGGGACCTGCCAGAGTTGGAGCTTGAAGGCACACCTCGAACGATAGACGAAGTTCCGGGCCGTTCCTGAGAAGTTTCATGTAAGGGAAGCCGTAATATGAGCGGAAGTTTCTTCACGACTTGGCTCTGGAGGAAACATCGTGTAACTTAGTCCGCGATAGACGCGGATTTACATACATGATCAATGAGAGGCGCACGACCCTCGCCGAATATGTGACGGAGCTTCAGTCGAAGGGCAGGATCGTCTTCGATGCGGAAGAGGCCGTCGAGGCTCTCGGCACCAACCGCGGAGCGTTTCTGGATGCCGCTCAGCGTCTCCAGAAGCGTGGCCTGCTGATCAGTCCGCGCAAGGGATTCTATGTCGTCGTCCCGCCGCAATTCGCCTCCTGGGGGGCGCCGCCCCCATCCTGGTACATCGACCCGCTCATGCGGCAGGAGCAGCAACCCTACTACGTCGGTCTTCTAAAGGCCGCGGAGCTGCACGGCGCGACCCACCAGGCCGTCATGGAGTTCCAGGTCGTGACCGGCAAGCGCATGCCCAGGATTCGTGCTGGACGCAACCTCATCGTCTTCTACTACCGGAAGGAGATGGCCTCGATCGCTGATGGGATCGAAGAGGTCAAGACGGATACCGGACGGATGACCGTCTCATCACCCGCGCTGACCGCGCTCGACCTCATGCGCTACGGCAAGGCGTCGGCGGGCATCGACAACGTCGCCACCGTCCTCTCCGACCTCGGCCCCAAGATCGACCGCGATCAACTCGCACTCCTCTCCCTCCATTTCGAGAAACCCGTCGTGCAGCGCCTGGGCTATATGCTGGACGTCCTCGATCGCCGCAGTACTACGCGGAAGATGCACGAGATGCTGATGTCGCGCGGCAACCCGCCATGGACGGAGCTCGACCGGGCGGAGGCCAGGGACCCGCTCTTCGCGCCCGATCCGGTCGAACGGGATCAGAGATGGCGGGTCGTCGTACGAAGACATCCTGAGGTCGATGAATGATTCCGGCCCAGAACATCGTCGAATGGAGCCAGACGGCGCCCTGGGCAGAGCGGCGGCAGGTCGAGCAAGACCTGATCATCTCACGCGCCCTGGTGGAGATATTCGGCGATCCGTTCCTCGCATCGGAGCTCCGATTCAGGGGTGGAACCGCCCTCAATAAACTGCACTTCCCGGAGCCGCTACGTTACTCGGAGGATATCGATCTTGTCCGCACCTCGGCAGGGCCGATCGGTCCGATCCTGGACAGGTTGCGAGAACGCCTCGAGCCGTGGCTCGGTCCCGCCCGCTTCGAGCAGAGCCAGGTCGCCCCTAAGTTCCGCTTCCGGGTCCGGGCGGAGGATGGCGGCGAGCACCCAATCCGCCTGAAGCTGGAAGTCAACACGCGTGAGGTCAATGCCTACGATCCCGTCCTGATGGCGCCGTTCGCCGTCGAGAACCCCTGGTTCTCGGGTGCTTCGACGATACCTACATTCTCGAACGAGGAGATGCTGGCGACCAAATTGCGCGCGCTGCTTCAAAGGGACAAGGGCAGAGACCTGTACGATCTGGCGCATGGGCTCGAAGTTTTCAGCGGACTCGATTACCCCCGCGTCGTCGAACTGTTCACGCAATACCTCGCCGACGGCGACACGCCGATCTCACGCGCACAGGCCGAGGAGCGGATGCTCGCGAAACTCGCGAGGGGCAACCTTCTGATGGATCTGCGACCGTTGTTGTCCGCGGACTCGGCTGCGAGCATCAACGACGATGCGACCGGGTACGCCGTTCGAGACATCTTCGAAAAACTAATTGGTGAGATCCCCGGCGATGCATGGGCGAGGACTCCGGAGGCCAAAGAGAGATTGGGGATAGACTGGTGAGCGACGACACTCGCAACCGCAACATCGAAGGTCGGGCCGCCGTGCTGCGCTCCGGGTCGCGGAGGTTCAGATGAACCTGTTGGAGGAACAATCCGTGGAGGATCTCGCCGACCTCCTTTACAACTTCCTGCCGGGGAGCGGCAACTCTCGCACCGCCTTCCCGGTCGCCGCGGCGACAGTGCAATGTGAAGACTTCTGGGACGCAGGAAGCAAACGCCCCGCGATCGTCCATCTCCTTTCAGCGATGCTCGGCCATCGACGGCACAAGTTTGGCTCGCTCATCCTCGCAATTGTGCGGCAATCCATGACCTGGCGGCGTGGGAGGGGCGAGCCGCTGACGCGCGACGAGGTCATAAGGCTGAACGAGATTCTCTTGCGGCTATCCATCAAGATACCTCAACTGAACCAACCGGATTTCCTGAACTCCCTGCACCAGCCGCACGCGCGGCGAGAGGATTCCGCGCGGCCGGACGACACCCGGCCCACCGACGAGGTCGCAAAGGGTCTCTCGCAAAGACTTATCGGGCTATACGAGTTACCGCCGCAGCGGAGGGGCTACGAATACGAGCGGTTTCTGACCGATCTTTTCGATGCCTACGGGCTGACGCCCCGTAGCCCCTTCAAACTGGTCGGCGAGCAGATCGACGGAAGCTTCAAGCTGTACGGAGAGACGTATCTCGTCGAGGCCAAATGGCACGCCGGCAAGACCGGTCAATCGGACCTCCTGACCTTCGCCGGCAAGGTCGCCGGAAAGGCGACTTGGTCCCGGGGCCTCTTCATAAGCAATTCGGGTTTCTCCGACGACGGTTTGAAGGCGTTCGGCTCCGGTCGCCGCACGAATATCATCTGCGCCGACGGGCTCGATCTGCACGAGGTGGTTCAAAACCGCCTGTCCTTGGTCGAAATCCTGGAGGAGAAATTACGTCGGGCGGCGGAGACCAACCGCGCTTTTGTGCCGGTGAGGGAGCTCAGATGATCGTCTGGAAGCACCCCCCAAAGCCTCGAAAAGCGGATCGGTCAGCCAGATTGGACGCAACGAGACAACGAACAGAAGCCGATTCTTGAGAACTAATTGGACCAACGAAAACCAAATTTCAGAACGGCGAAGTGAGATCAGATGATAATCCCGGATAATGAGACAGCGACCGACATGATCTATTCCGAGGCCGTCTCGGCGACGGTCGCGCGTGTCATCCTGGACGCCGGCGACGAGCCGCTGACCATCGGTGTTCACGGGGATTGGGGCGCTGGCAAGTCGAGCGTGCTCCTCATGCTGGAACAAGCCTTCGAGGACGACGAAAGGACGTCGGTCGTCCGGTTCAACGGCTGGCTGTTCCAGGGCATGGAAGACGCTAAAACAGTCGTCATCGAAACGATCGTCGAAAAATTGCTTCGCGACCGGGCGACAACCACCAAGGTGAAGGACGCCGCGATACGGCTCCTCAAGCGCGTCGATCTCATGAAGGTCGCTTCGAAGGCCGGCGGATTGGCTTTGACCGGGCTCACGGGGATTCCGTCACCCGACATGCTCGGCGGCCTGATCGGTGCAGGCAAAAAACTTCTGGCCGACGGGACCGATATGACGGTTGAAGACGTCACCGGCTTTGTTAAGGGGGTCACCGACTGTCTGGCCGAAGCAGATGTCGAAACCCTTCCCGCACACATTCACGCGTTCCGACAGGAGTTTGAGGAACTGCTCGGGGCCGCGGACATCGACCGGCTCGTCGTCGTGGTCGACGATCTCGACCGATGCCTTCCCGCGACCGCTATCGAGACGCTCGAGGCCATCCGGCTCTTCCTGTTCGTTCCCGGGGCTGCCTTCGTGATCGCCGCCGACGAGGGCATGATCGAGTACGCCGTTCGGACTCACTTCCCCGACCTTCCGCTTTCGACTGGACCGTCGACCTACGCTCGGAACTATCTCGAAAAGCTGATCCAGGTCCCCTTCCGGCTCCCGCCATTGGGATATGTCGAGACAAAGATCTATCTAACGCTCTTGGTGGCCGGACGATCATTCCCGCCGGGATCACCAGAATTCGCGCGGCTGCTCGCACTGGGGCGCGAGGCGCTAAGACGCCCTTGGGACGGGCGCGGACTGAGCCGCGGTGCCATCGATGACGACCTCGGTGCGATTTCACCCGAGGTCGAGAACGCTCTCATACTTGCCGACCAACTGGCGCTGCCGCTCGCCGAGGGCGCACACGGGAATCCCCGCCAGATAAAACGGTTCCTCAACACACTGAACCTGCGACTCGCAATAGCTGAGGCGCGTGGCATCCGCGACGATGTAAACCCGGCGGTCCTCGCCAAACTCATGCTCGCCGAACGTTTCAAGGACGATTTCTTCGAGCGCATCGAAGCCGAGGCCGCCGTTAGCGGAAATTCGAAGACCATCGATGCCCTCGAAGCCGGTCTGGTCGCAACCGATGCGGCCTCGGAGAAGGACACAAAGGGGGCCGCCCAGAAGGCGGATGAAGCGCCCGTCGTGGAGGAGCATGTCGCCGGTGAATGGGTCCGGCGTTGGGGCGCGATGACGCCGGCGCTCACGGGCGAAGATCTCCGGCCGTACTTGTTCGTGTCGCGCGATCGGAAGGCCCTGTTTACGGCAGGTTCCGGCCTCGCACTTAAGGAGGATTGGATCGAGAAGCTCTGCGGCAGCACACTTGGTGCCAGAGCGGCTGCGATCGAAATCGCGAAACTCACGCCTGGTGAGATCGAGCCGATCTTCGATGTCGTCTCATCAAGGGTCAGGGCCACAACAGAGCTTCGGAGGAAGCCCGCGGGCGTCGACGGCCTCATCGAACTGTGCCGGATTGCGCCGTTCTTGCAGACACCGACCGTTCGCCTCCTCGCCGAACTGCCGACGGGCCAGCTCGGTCCATGGGCGGCCGCGGGGTGGGACAAGGTCCTGACGGACACCGGCGCGAAGAAGGAGTTTCAGGCCCTGAAGCGGGAATGGTCAAAGCTGGACCAGAACGCGCCGCTCCAGCTCGCTGCCGGAGGTAAGCGGGCCGGAAGGAAGGAGGCGCGCTGATGGGTACCTCAAGTTCGTACGGGGGACCGTCGTCGGGGCTCGTTCCTGATTGGGTCGACGGCGTAGATGCCGGGATGGATGCCGGCGGCGGTGCTGAGGACCCAGAAACCCCTGACGGCGAGGCGGCCCCCGGCGAGAATGGCGCCGAAGGTCAGCAGCCCGACGACGGGGCAGCGTCTTCGCCCCTGGCGAGCGGCTTCGGGTACGCGCGCGGTCAGTTCACTCGTTTCACGAACGGTGGCGGGAACAAGTCCCTCGGTCGGGCGCTGCGTGGCTATGTCCGGGGCGCGGGAGGGGGCGCCGCCGCAGCGAGGCGGATGCCGGCATCGACGCGGGTGGCATCGGGAGTGGCGGGTCTCGCTAGCGCCGTCGCGACCGAGGGTGCCGCGGCAGCGCTCGCGCGTTTCAATCTCCAGAGTCTGGCTGGGAGGCCCGCGGTCGAGGTGCTCGAGGCCGTGGCCGACGCGATCTGCCCCGAGGGCGGGACCATTGACGAGTCGATCGCCAGGGATGCCATGCTCGAAGCGATCGCTGATCTCGCAGAGGAAGATCCGGGCGCGTTTGACGACCTGACAGCCGATCAGCTGAACGACTTTCTATGCGATGTGATCGCGCGCAGTATCGTGACGAAGGTGTTGAACGAGATCGGAACAAACGCGCTCCACGGCTCGGCCTCGGACGCCGATTTCCGGGAAGCTGAGCAAATCACTCGGGACTACACGCAGGGCAGGGTCCGGGACGCCTTGAGCAGCCGTCTTGACGTCGATGCGAGATCGACCCAGTCTGAAATAGACCGCAGTATCTCTGAAGTTTACGCGGACACATTCGACATGCTCGAGGCCGTGTTGGAGACGATGCAATGAGACGCCGTGTTTTCATCAGGCTCGGCAAGGACGACGTATCTCCAGATGCCGACGCGACCGACATCACGATCGATATGATTGATGCGTTCGGCACACTCGATCGGGGTATGAACCAGCTGCTTGAAAAGCTGTTCCAGTTCGGCGCCCGGCCAAGCGAGACGGCCGTCGATCTGATGATCGTGGCCACCGCCGTCTACGCGGCGGATACGGGGATCTCGCGTGATCGCTATGCCGACGACAGTTGGACACGCATAATCGATCTGAGCATCCCCGTTGCGAACCCGGACCTTTGGTCCGCGTTCGCCACACGTCTCTCCTCGATGCTGCGATTTCTTACCGGCGATCATTGGGCTTTCGTATTCAGGCCGAGGCCAGAGGGTTACGAGGAAATCGCCCGTCGACCGGACGAGATGGATTTGACCGATCTTACGCATGTCAGCCTGTTTTCTGGCGGTCTCGACAGCCTAATCGGGACCATAGACCTCCTCGTATCCGGCCAACGTCCCCTCTTGGTAAGCCATTATTGGGACGGAGAGGCGTCGAGCGCGCAGCGACAACTCTTGGAAGTATTGCGGGCACGTTACGGCGACGCGTTCGCCTCGATCCGCGCCTATATCGGATTCCGTAAGACGGACTTCGCCGAGGCGGGGAGCGACAACAATCAGAGGGCCAGATCCTTCCTGTTCTACAGCCTAGCGATAGTCGCCGCAGATGCCGTCGGCTCGACCAACAAGGTTCTCATCCCAGAGAACGGCCTTATCGCTCTCAACGTGCCGATGGACGCCCTGAGGCTGGGCTCGCTGAGCACCAGAACTGCCCACCCGCATTTTATCCAGTCCATGTCCGAACTGGCGGTGGGCCTCGGGATCGACGCGACGCTGGAAAACCCATACCGGTTCAAGACCAAAGGCGAGATGGCCGCAGAATGCCTTGACAGGAACCTCCTGGCCGAACTCGCGCCGGTCTCCATGTCGTGCTCGCATCCGGCCCAGGTCCGCTTCGAGAGCGTTCCGCCCCAACACTGCGGGAGGTGCGTGCCATGCCTTATCAGGCGCGCCGCGCTCGCGGCCGGGCTCGACGGTCCCGACACGACACCATATTTCCTGAATGATCTGCATGCGAACGTGTTGGATTCCCGGTCGGCTGACGGCAAGAACATCCGCTCGTTCATGTTCGCCGCCGAGAATCTGCGGCGCGCTCCCGCAAAGGCGCGATACTTAGTGCAGAAGCCAGGTCCACTGCAGCTTGAGGATTTGAACGACTACGTAGACGTCTATCGGCGCGGCATGGCCGAAGTCTCCGAGATCTTGCGAGGCGTGAGGGTCGGCCATGGTCGGTGACGAATCGACTGCGCCCGTAGATTTCCATTGTCATCTCGACCTCTGCCCGGATATGCGGGCGGCTTTCGACCGATGTGACCGGGCCGGATGCATCACGCTCGCGGTCACGACCACCCCGAAGGCCTTCGGGCGCAATCGGGCCATGGCGGCCACGACTCGGCATGTTCATGCAGCCCTTGGTCTGCACCCGCAACTCGTTGCCCAGCGGGCCGGCGAGTTCGCGCTGTTCGAGGAGGCCGCTCCCTCGACGCGGTTTATCGGCGAGCTGGGCCTAGACGCCGGCCGCCGCTTCTATGCCTCCTTCGCGCTGCAGGTTCAGGTGTTCGAACGTGCGATGACCATGTGCGCCCGGCTGGGCGACAAGGTGATCAGCATCCACAGCGTCCGGACCGCGAAACAGGTATTGGATATCATCGAGCGCACCGGGGCGCATCGGACCTGTATGCCTGTCCTTCACTGGTTCACCGGTTCCGGCCCTGACGTCAGACGGGCGATAGATCTCGGCTGCTACTTTTCGGTCAACGAACAGATGCTCAAGGCGCCCCGAGGCAGGTCGTTGCTCGAAGCGGTACCACTGGCGCGCCTGTTGACCGAGACGGACGCGCCCTTCCAGTCAGAGAATGACGGCGCCAGAGCACCCGGGGACGTTGATGGGGCCGTTCGGCTAATTGCGGAAAGCCATCGGAAGCGGGCCGAGGAGATAAGGACCAGCATCAGGGAGACAGCACGCGTTCTCGTCGGAAAGTAAAGATTGAGCGGGCCGCCTATGGGTCGGTCAAGCCGGGCCGCTCCGCATGGTGCCCTTCTACGATCATCGGCTGATAGTCTCGGGATACACATTAGAGGCGCGGGTTCTCCTGATCGAGGCCCCATCGCCGAGCCCCTCCCTATCCACACTGATCACACGGAGGATTCGCTCACTCTCCATCATTGAAGTAAGACTTTGCCGAGGGATGGTCACGGAGCTGTTTGGGTCTGTAAGCCCGCATCTCGCCGACGTGCGAAACCAGCCCAGCTTCGAGGCGCTCGATGACTGATGGATGGAGCGGGAAAGCGACGCTCAGGGCCGTCCCGTCGTCAGCCGGAACGCCCGGGGCAGTGTTGCGGGCCGAACCTGGATCGACTGGCTGCCAATCCATGAGCTGTCCCGGCGCGAGGTGTTCGACACCATTGCCGCCGTAGGGCAGGAGCCGCATTGGGCCTATGGCCGCGGCATGTCGCGGCTGTCCTGCAGCTTCTGCATCATGTCCTCGCTCGCCGATCTGCAATGCGCCGCGCGACTGAGACCAGATCTCCTTTCCGCCTACATGGCTCTCGAAGACGAGATCGGCCACAGCTTGCGTCCCGACGGGACGAGCCTCCGCGAAACCCTCAATCGATTGGATGCCGCATGACCGTGCATGACCCCCAAGAAATCGTCGAACTGCCAGGGTCCGGCTTCTCTGAGGTCGAGATTGCGACCATCGACGCTGCGCGAGACATCCTGCGCAGGCATGCCCGGTCCACCACCGCGTTGCAGTCCTGGACCATGCTGACCGACTATCTGGCGCTCACCGCCGTTCGCGAAAGGATCGAAGTGTTTCGGGTGCTGCTGCTGGATCGGAAGAACAAGCTGATCCGCGACAGGATCATGACCCGGGGCAGCATCGATCATGTTCCGGTCTATGTCAGCGAGGTGCTCCGGTCGGCTCTGGTTCTTGACGCCTCCGCCATCATCATGTGCCACAACCACCCCTCGGGCGATCCTGAGCCGAGCCAGGTGGACATCGAGTTGACCGGCAGGATCGTCGCGGCCTGCAAGGTGATGGAGATCGTCGTCCACGATCACATCATCGTCGGCTTCGGGCGGGAGCAGAACGCCTTCAGCATGCTGGCGGCCGGGATGATGGGCGACTAGAGATCCGGGAACATGTGCCGCGTGGACGCCAGCCTCATCCAGTCCCGTCCACCAAAGGCAACAAGTGCGAGGTAGATGATATCCGCCTCGACATCCGGCCTGAAGACGATTGTCAGACGATGGCCGGTCCCACCATGTCGCACGAGCCAGCCTGCGAGCCTTCCTTCAAGCCGCACGCCGGATGTCGGGTTGTCTGCAATTGATCGCAGCAAGGCATCGACCTCATCCAGGCGCCGAAGAGCTGCTCCGGTGTCGCCCTGGGTGACTTCGACAATGTGGTCCACGATGCCAATGAGATCCCGCTCGAAGAACGGATGCCGGACAAAGCGCATCAGGTCTTGCGGGTCTTTGCTGCCAGATGCGCCCGTGCGCCAGCCGTGACGGCGGAGGCGTCACCGACCGGTTCCCACTGGTCGAGCGGCAGAGACAGGCGCCGTTCCAGTTCTGCTCCAAGCACGGCCCGTTCGCGCTCGCGTTCAGCTTTTGCCTTGGCCAATTCCCCCGAAACCGCCGCACTCACATTGGGATACTCCCCGGCTTCGACCAGTTCCCTGGCGAAAGCGTAGGCGGTCTCGGTGAAGCTGACGGATTGCTTTTGAACGCTCATGGCAGACTCCTTGGTGCTCCAATAGACTACCGAATTGTGCGATGTCTGGCAAGCCGATCAGGCCGACCGAGGGAAACGCTGTATTGGCCTGACGGCCTCCCCTGCTCGGCTTCGCGTGTCGCAGGCGAGATATCGGCCTCTGGCCGATCGCGCATTCGGCCATGCGGCCTCACCGCGGCGTTGCGCCCGGCTCCCCGGTTTGCCCGTCTCACGAGCACGTTGCTCCCCGGCCGCTCTGCCGGATTGCGCTTTGGTCTCGTTTTGCCGGGGCAAAACGATCCCGCCGCTTCATCCGTCTCCCGCGTCCGGTCGCGCCGTTTGCCTGCTCGCGTCGGGCAAACCTACCGTCAAAACACACACACATGAGCGTGGAAGCATATCCTCCGGATGGCCCCCGGATCAGCCCGCCTCAAGGATCGCAAAACTTTTCGGCGAGGGCGGCGGGTGTGGAGAGGGCAGTCCAGTGTTCGATGCCGCGCCTGCCCGAGGACGAGGCGCGGCGCCTGCCGCTCGACGAGATCGTCGTCGTCGTGGACGCCCAGATGCCGGTCCGGGCCAAGCGCGTTGTGTATTTCGAGGACCCGTTCTTCAAGGGCATCCATGCCGCCCAGGAGGGGGAGCTACCCTTCCCGACGGGGCCGGTCCCTCCGATGGGGGAATTGCCCCTGAGCGTAAGGGCGATGCCCACGGCGCCGCGGGGGTCGGGCCTTTCGGAACGCGATTTCGAGGCCAGGATGGGGTTAACAGATTCCGGTGGAAATGCACCCATCGATCCCGGTCCGGCTCAAGCGCCTCGACGCGTCCGTGCTGCTGTTCTTGCGGACGATCAGCGGCAGTTTGAGATGGATTTCGGGCGGCAGGCAGATCTGGAGGTGGACGTTCTGAGCGAAAACGACGTCGTCCGGGTTCAGGACGCGGTGAGTGATCTCGATAGGTTGGAGGCGGAGATTGCCGGTTCGGCTCCGCATGTCGGCGAGGCAGGCGAGAAGTTTGGGCTCGGCTAAGTGGTCATGCGCGCGACACGAAAGAATGTCGCGATGGCGTCTTGTGGCCGCGCCCTTGAGCCGACCGTTGTCACGGGTGAATGGAAACGGGTTCGTCGCGCTCGGGTCGAGGCGCCCGCTCAATCGTCGCGGGGTCAATCTCACGCATCGTCAATTGAGCGTTCACCCTGCGGGCCGCGGGGCCCGCACGAAACCACTTCGCGGCGGAAGCCAGGTTAAAGCGCGGACGACGCTGCCCCTTTGCCGGGTTTGAGGCCTCCATCAGAACCTCGATCATTTCATCGATGCGGTAGAGGCCACCCGCAACGGGGAGGGGCATCTTGCGCTGCTGGAGCGCCTGTCGCTTTATCTCGAGCTTCTCGGCGACATCCGCGAGAGACACCAGGTCGGGACGGACCTCGCGCAGGACTGTGCCTTGCGGCAGCGCCTTGATCAGAGCCCGCGCCGCTTCAAGGATCGCGCTCTCGGCCTCATCCCCTTCAAGTTCCAGTTCTACACCCAGAAGACCGGCGTGACCGGTGCCCACGAGCGCATCTTCAAAACCCGCCTCGAAGATCGCGTCAGAGAGCGAAAACGCATCGTGCTCTCCGTCGGGGAGTGCAAAGACCAGTTCGAATTCGAATTCTTCAGCCATTGGCATTACCTTCGTCGTTCTTCTGAAGCTTTACGCATGCCAGAGCCTTCTGTCGG
>NZOF01000145.1 GCA_002695185.1 Erythrobacter sp. | reverse complement strand
GCAGAGCATGTCTCGCAGCCGGTATTCGCTCGTTATCTCAACGTGTCAAAGAACCTTGTGTCGGACTGGGAGCGCGGCGCAAAGAAACCGGGAGGTCCGGCGCTGCGGCTGCTGTCGATCATTCAGCGCAACGGGTTGGATGCTGTGGCTTAATCGGGGCCACGTTCTGCCGGTTTTTTCCGGATAGGGGATTTCGGAAAGCTGAAATTCAAAGTGCCGGAGCATTGCTCATTGCAAACTACAACTACAGTGGCACTCTTCATTTATGGTCAAAAATTCGAGACTTTCAGATAAATCTGCGCACACACTCTTATTCAACTAGCCTATGCTTAGAGAGCCGACAGAGTAAGCAGTCAACTCACTCGAAAGTCAGATCTTGCCTCGCCTTGATAAAGCAGCGACCGTTGTAGGAGACGAAGGAGTCATAGAACGGGTAATCCTTCACACCCTCTGTCTCTTGTTCCTCAATGCCTTCCCAAAATTCATCCTCGTCGTCTACGCCTACATCGTCGATGTGCGATTCCACCTCTGTGTTGATGCTACCGACCCTGCGGATCGAGTTTGGAAGGTGCACAACCGAATCGAGATAAAGCCTTATGCTTTCGACCTTTTCGACGCCTTCCGGAAGTTCGACGTATCCGTCGTAGGAGGCATCCACGGTTCCGACCGTTCGCAAGCTGGCGGGCAATTTTACGACGGGATGATCGGAGACACCAATTTCGCCGATCTTCGTAACTCCCTCCGGTATCTCAATACCGGCGTTGCGTTCCAGTTGGAGTTTGCCGATTTCCCTGAGGCCGGTCGGAAAGGCAGCGATGGTCGGCCACTGCATGTAAAATTCCTGAACGAATTCAGCTTCGCAAATTGATAGCGGGTCGGTCCTTCGTATCAAGAGTGGGGGATCTGGGAGTGGCAAAGGGTCTGGAGCGTCTTCTTCCAACCAAAGCGCGAGACGCTCGACAGCCCACTGATGGGCCACTGCATTTTCATCGTCAATCTCGTCCGGCTTTGCGCGTTTGCGGTAATCCATCCCCAAATAAGCGAGCAGAGAAAGCGCAGCCCATTCTGCCCAGATCGCCCATGCCGAACCGCGTACCCTAGGATAATGCCAACTCGAAAAATCCAGTGCGGCCCATTCTGCGCTCGCATAAAAGCCTTTCGGCGCGAACCAGCCGGCCCAAGCGGCGAGCCCCTCTTTGTAGGCTCGCGTCCATCCGCCCTCATCCAGTTCGCTCGATAAAAAAGACCTGGTTGCGATGATCGACTTTCGTGGACGGTCGTCCGTTGGGCATTCTTCCTCGAAGCTGAGTAGGGCTCTTGTGGCGCAATCGTTTATGAAGCCCGTCAGGCGATCCTTCACGACAGCATCGGTCTGTGCCACCCGCGCTATGGGAACTAGGAGTTGACGAACGCTTATCGGCTCGCTGAGTGATGAGGAGGCATCGCGCATTGTAATGCGCTTCTTGGTAGACCCCCCGGTAAGCTCAAGCAGAACGGGTCGTATCTCATCCTTATAGAGAACGCACATATCCAAGTTGTCGAGGTCTGCGATCGAAAGCGAAAAGTTCGACGCCTTTGACATTCGCGGGGCACCTTTCAAAGTTTCATCGACAAAGTGAGATCACTTCCACTCTGCAAGCGATAATAATCTCTGGTTGTCGATGCGGAACCTTTCATCTTGATAGAACAAGCATCGTAACGCTCGGTTAGGTACTACTTTCGGAGACATCCGTGCAGATTCTGTGATGCTAATAGGTTCTTCCCTCTCTCTTAGAACTGAGTAGACAGTGTTAAGAAATACTCTCTGCTCTTCATATTTGAGATCAATATCGCGATCATTGATTCCCCAAGTCTTAGCATCTAACTTAATAAGAGGATGGACGACATGGAATTGCATTCCTTCATTAATGCCACGTACGGCCACCAAACGCTGGCGCAATTCGGATGTTGTAATCGGGGATCCTGCATCCTTAACAATCGCGATGACGGCTTGCCGAATGTCCACACGTCCACTCGACACAGTGTCGTCCCCGTCAGACCAAACCATCCTACCAAATGACTGCAATTCTGCAGTTTGCTTCAGAGCGATATCCAACTGATACTTATCGAAACAGGACGGCAAATCTATTTCGCGTTCAGTTAGTGCTAGAAGCAGCTCTGAGGCGTGCCATTGTCGACCACGTTCGCCTTCGTAAACAATATCAATTGCCTCTGCTGCGAAGCTCTCCCAATCACCGCGTTCTACAGCCATATGTCGCAACGTACCGTAAGTTCCCGGCCCAAAAAGATATCCGACTTCCGCCGCTGCGTTATGAACTCGCCTTTCGTCTATTGCCTTCCCCAAGCGCTCTTCAGCGATCTGAGCGATTTCGGAATAGTGGAGAGGCTGCTCTGCATCATGCAAGACCGCTTCGACCACCTGGTCGGCTCCATTACCGTAAGAAATTAGCACCTCCTCGCCTTCCTCACCGGCAAAGTGGCACCTCCGTGAACAATGATCCCAAAGCAGCCCCCTAAATTCGGTTGAAGCTTCCGGCAGGAGAAGCCCGACTTGGTATTCGCATTCTGTCCTAGGCCAACAATCTTCGGCGGCGCCAACCAACATCTGTCGGGCGGATTCAATAGCCGTCGCCCAATCGTGCTCTTTTAGAAAAGTTAGATACTCGACACCATCAATTTCCAGAACTGAAACTCCTGCGTCGCAAAGCTTTGTAATCAAATATCTCGCCACCGACCCGTACTCGGAAAGGCCAGTGAACCAGGGATCAAGTGCTGCGGCACCAATAAGAGGCAGCGGATATTTTCGTTCAGAAAGAAGATTCTTCAGTTTCGCACCTAGAAGATCATCCCATATCTCCTGTCTGATTATCTTCTTAATTGTCTTACTTTCGATTTGGCGAATTCGCTCACGAGATACGCTGTAGTCAGCACCAATCTCTTCCAGAGTCTCTGGTGGGCGCTCCCATCCCATTCTTCGCTTCAGGATGTCTGCCTCGCGCGGCTTCAAGCCAAGGAAGCAATTTTCCACCGCTTCGACCAGACTCTGGCTGGCGATTCCACATTGGTCAGTGGGCGCGTCACCACTTTTTATAGCTGCGATAAGTGCGTCATGTGATGGGGTTGGACCCGCTTCAATCGCCAACATCAAGCTTCGACAAAGATCGCGACTGGATGTTCGTCCAAAATTCTGGAATTTGAAGAGATCATCCAAGGTGTGTCGGGCCAAGTCAGATACCGTATCGATACCGTTTCGCCGAAAAACGTTGTCGAGCCTCACTGTGAGTTCAAACTCTGAGAAACTGCGGGAACTCAACCATGGCGGGGCTGATCTTGCTATCTCGGTAGGGTCGCTTTTGCCGAGGCCCAGCAATTTTTCAGAACGATACTTTCCCAGCTCGGCACGCAGCTTAGCAGTCAATCGCCCTTCGTTCGCTACGTAAGTTTCTTCATTGAGTATCTCGCTCGCAAGCAGTTCAGCTTGGACACCGTCGTGCTCAAAAATGAACTCTCTTACCCACCCCGACGCTTCCGGATCTTCAGCAGAAACATCCACCACAGGGTCCTCGATCGTGTAGCCCCAGCCATCCAGCGCTAGATATATTGGTTCTCCCTCCACATCACCAATGGCTTCGGACGATGATTTGTAGGTAGAAGGTAGAGCTCCGCGCGCCCCTGGCGTTAGTAGAAGTCGGCCAGCCTGTTCTTGCGCGATCGTTTCGAAAGACCTCGCATCTCGGCGATCAAAGCCGACGTGCAATACTCCGCAGTGAGAGTTCGGCATTGCCCGGTCCCAAGCGTCGACAATTTCATTGAGGCCGTGGAACACGCCGATGGTCCACTCGCCATCATTATCACGTATTAGCAGGAAAGCCCTGAGTGAAGTTAACATTTCAGCTCTGCTTAGCTTTAACCTGCTCCAGCAAACCTACGAAATCAATTTCGCCGGTTGTGGCTTGCGAATAAAGCTCGTTCACGCCCCAATCAGCGAGACGTTCAATCAACCGGTAGACAGTAGTCTCAGACAGGCGCTCGGGCATTAAGCATTCGACAGAGCGTCTAAGCATCTGGTCTGGGTCGAGTGATCCGACATTGTATAAATTCACTCGCTTCGTGAGTTCAGTTGGTGCTGCGCCTTGTGCGAGAGCGAGACTAATCCCAAAACGGTACCCATCGATTTTATCTGCGAATACGCCCATCTCCTTAAGCTCGGCTAGCTTGTCATCTGTGGATTCAGATAGTCCGACGTTGATTATATCGGTGGTCACAAACTTACCCTTTCAACGTTCGATTGATTCTCGGATACTTCGTTAATCCGATAGCTTGCACCGATCTTCGCCTTAATCGAAGCAAGGTCTGTCTCAGGACGTATCTCTCCGCCGTGGACTAAGAGAACGAATTGGCTCGTGACGGTCGGTAGATAACGGAGAATGTTATCGCGGTGATGTGGGTCAAGCCTTCCAAACGGTGTATCCATAACGACCGGTCCAATTGAACGGCCCGTTCGATTGAGGCCATCAATCAACGACAGCGCTACTACTTGCTCTGCACCGGCACTCCGAATGGAGACAGGATGACCTGCGCTATCAATGATGCTGAGGCCATAGTTCTCGTTGATCTCCAATCCACGATACGATTTCTGCGTGGTCATTTCCTTGAAGGACTTGCTAGCAAGATCTTGAACTCGTTCCCGCAACTTATCACGCAGTCGCTCGACACTTGCGGCAAAGCATGCCTCCACTTCCCCTGCTACCCGTGCCTTGACCGTACTCCTTTGGGATCTAGCTCCTGCCAAGCCTTCGATAGACTTGCGAGCCACTGCCAAGTCCTCGTTCGTTTTAGCGATCGTCTTCTCGCCAAGCTTTATCGCTTCAGTCAGTCGACCTTCTTCTTTCAGCTTTTCCTGATGTAGTACTCGTTTCCGGGCTAACTCAGCTGTATCGTGGCCTGCAATCTTCTCGTGCGCTCGCTCGATATCATTTTCAGCACGCTGCAATTTAACTTCAGCGGCTCGAATATCTCGATCGATGTCCGCGATTCTGTCTCGCGCATTGATACCTCGGATTTCGTCGAGCAATGCCAGTTCCGAGGAACTGTCGGAATGATCAGATCCTTCGGCACACAGTTCACTATGCTGACCTTCCAATTGCCCCAACTGAGTGCCGAGTTTCGCTCGATCTTTTTCAGGGAATGGCTGAAAACAGGTGGGACACTCTTTTTGATCGAGAGCGCGCTTTATATCATCGATCTTATCTTCAAGTCGGATTCGCTGTTTGAGCAAATCGCTAGCTTTCTTTTGGTGATCACGAAGAACCTTGCGCCTTGCATCCAACTTCGCGTCCAGCATATCTCGCCAAGCGGACGAAAGTATCGCGTGCCTCTCTTGTCTTTTTTGCTTTAGAGTATCGCTAGCTTCTTCTGCTGATTTTCGCCCGGCATCGAGATTTGCTTTGTGCGCTAGCAACGACGCAGCCTGCTCGAGATCATCCTCTACACTTGCGCGCTCGTCGCGAGTCTTCGCCATTTTCTCGACCAGTCCACTTAGGTCTTTCTCCTGACTTTCGAGAAGCGTGGTCAAGCTGCTCATGTTCGCTGCTGAGCGTTCCAAGCCCTTCACATGCTGCATCTCTTGGGTTTGCTTCTTTGTCGCTGCCTTTAAAATTGCACCTAGTTCTGCCCGTCCGTTGGTAAGCGCGGGCACTCCCAGAACTTGCTCGATTGCTTCTTTTATCTGCCGACCTTGCTCGCTACCCTCAATCAATAGCTCTTCATATTCACCGAGCAACTCACCATCAAAAAGGAAGAAGCGGGCAACCTGTTCTGGGGCAAACTTGTTGATTTCGGCCTCGACCTGATCGCCCGCAATCACAACCCCGTCACGCGTGAGGTGCGTCGCCACTATGAAATCTTCTGGACGATTGGGTGTCGCGACATGCGACCGCCTCGTCGCTGTCCGCCTGAGTTCGTATTCTCGACCGCTGGCCTCAAACCTCAGGAATACATCTACATCCCAGTCATCCATTCTTGCGCCATCTCGGTTAACGAGTTTGTGCAAAGGAATTGGGCGCGAATGTCGTCCCATTGCTTTTCCGTAGAACCCCCACCGCAATGCATTCATCAATGAGGTCTTGCCGCGCATATTGTCGCCGAACACCAGCATAACATTTTGATGATCATCGGTCGGAAAATCGATCGTGACGGGATCACGATAAGGCATGAAGTTCCTTGCTTTCAGAGTATGCAGCTTCATTTGCTATCAGTGCCCAGTACGAGTTTATCTACTGCTTCATCGATAAGCCTCTCCATAGCGACCGAAGGTTGCGAGCGCTCTGGGTTGAACTGATGTTGCCTCTGTATTTCATAGCATGCCCGAAGAAGCTCCGGATCAAGCTCCGGTGCGATTTCTTGCCGCACGTCCAGTAGCGTTTGAAGCGCCAGATCGTCGCTCTCAGTCATCTATTTCATCACCCTCTTCTGGATCGAAATCGTCAGGATCGATGCCCATCTCGATCGCTATCTCTCTAAGATTCGCCGCTGCCATTTGGTTGATCGCATTCTTCGCGAATTCAACCGAGCGGACAAGCTCTGCCCTGAGCAAACCCATCTGGTCCTCTTCCTCGTCAGGGTTCACTGGTGTGACAATTGCGTCATGGATAACCGCAATATCCTTTCCAGGAGATTTTCGGAGCACGCGTCCGCGTCTCTGAATAAATTGACGAGGGTTCTGAGAGGAGGCAAGAATTAAGGCGTGCGATACGGCAGGTATGTCTACGCCTTCATCAAGGCACCGTATGGAAACCAGTATGCCGCCGAATCTTCTAAACCAATCCATCGTGGCTTCACGATCGCCCTCCATGGAAGAGTGGTATTCGATTGGATCGAGGCCACTTTCTCTCAGTGCATTCAACACTTCTGCAAGCTGGTCTCCATCTTCGCAGTAGACGAGCCAGCTCTGACCCGGTTCAAACTCCTCGACCATCACACGAGTTGCCAATGAAACTTTAGCGGCCGCTTTCTTGGCGATTCGAGCGCGTTTAATCAGCATCATGCGCGCGCGTTCGCTTAATGCCTTTCGACCCTCATTGTCGCTCTTAGACCTAGCGATTTCCTTGCTAATTGCTCGGGATTGGATGAGCCAATCCTCTGCCTCGGTAGCCGAGAGATGCACCGGGTGAGGGTGATATTCGTAGCAAACAAGTCGACCGGCATCGACTGCGTCCATGAGGGTTATCTTCGGAAGCACTATCGGACCAAAGTATGAGAAGATCCTTTCGGTGCCTTCTGAATCGCCGTAGCGCTTTGGAGTCGCGCTAAGCCCAAGCCGAGCGCCTGCTTCGGTCGCAAGGAATTTCGAGTTTTCTCTGCTACCAATCTGGTGCACTTCGTCCGCCACCACTAAGAGATGATCACCAGCGGTCACATTGGCGCGAAACTCCTCGGACGCAGCCGTTGGCATCGTCGAGATGATTATTCTCGGTCCAAGGGAAACGTCGGCGTCCGTCATCGCCGGAAGTCTACCCGAACCTCGCCATTTGTTGTTCCCGGCACCAGCCAACAACAGCGCTGCCTCTGGGATTTCGTCCGCTACTTCGTCCGCCCACTGCGAGAGGAGAAGTCGACTAGGCACTAAGATGAGCGCCGGTTTACCCTCGAGTATGTGCTGTCTGATTGCAGTTATTGCGGTGAATGTCTTACCGCTGCCTGTCGCGTGCTCAAAGATCCCGCGCCTCCCGGCCTTAATCCAGCGTTCGATCGCATTCGCCTGGTGAGGCATAGGAACTCTGCGAGGCATTTTTTCGATCGTCTCTTCTGATGGCAAAGAGGCCAAATCTGGCGAAGCGAATTTCTCGAAGTATTCTTTGGCTGTTTCTGGCAGGGAGCAAACTTCAATGTCTTCGTCCTTGGCGCTCCAAAGTCGATCAAAATGAGCATCATGCTTGTCAATGCGGTCAGCCTCAAGGCCGCCTCGCCAGCTACAGAACACCTCGATAGATTCGAAATTGCCGTCGTTGCTCCAACCGCTCCAAGTTTCATTTGCGGATCCCTTAAAGCTCACTCGGTTACCCTGCGCATCGGAAAAGATTCCGATCTTTTCGTGGTAGATCCCTCGCCGATCTCGCCGCATGGCGATCTTCAGATCGAGCGATCCAACCGCTATCAGTGTGGCAAGCGTTTTTGCTCCTAGCGCGGTTTGTGGATTAGCAAGCAAAGTATCAAACTGCTTGATGAGGATCGATGCTAACTCCGAACCCCGCTTCGCGTATCCTTCAGTAATCCTTTCGACATCTCCAGCGTCGAGCGCCGGGGAGCATATCAGTTCGATCCTTCCGCCTTTTCGGACGAACGAGACAATGGCTGGACCGACGACCAGAAATACACTTGATCTGAAGTATCCGGCAGCTCTGCGATACAGTTTGGCTTCCCTGAGGCAGCACGCATAAAACTTCTCTACAGGATCGTCTTTGAGCGAACGGTATTCGGTTTCGAGATCCAGGGATGCCAAGTTCCCCGAATATCCATTCGAGTTCGATGACAGCGAGGTTGCCATCACCATCCTTGCTTCCGTCGCATCCTGAAACTCGAAGGGCAATCGTTCATCCGCCTTGCCCAATCAGGTCCATGAACCGCCCTTTAGAGCCTTCCACATAGTTTGCATCAGCTTCTACTGAAATCCAGCGGCGTCCCAAGCTCTCGGCCACACTGCCGGTCGTGTTTGACCCCCCAAAAGGATCAAACACAAGGTCATTCTCATCGGTCAGAAATTCGATAAAAAATGCAGATAAGGCTGGTTGCATTCTGGCCGGGTGGCTCGGAAGGTCGTTACCTTTGCAGTACCTGCGATAACCTGCGTCCCAACCTGTTCCGGTGTACTTTAGCAAAGCCTCGGGATAGTGTTCGCCAGTAAGATCAAGTACATTTGGCCCTATTGAGCCGCCATGATCTTTAAGAAAACCTGTTTTGGAGATCACGTGGCCAGATGGTCTCGTTCCTGCATTATAGGACTGTCGCTTCAGCAGCTTCTTCATGTCCTTGCTGTAGGGATTTAGGACCCGTCGGTTGTCCGCCTTGGGGAACTCAGCTTTCGACAGCCACCAAACATGCGTGAATGAATCTTTGAGTCGAGCTCGCTTCAAGTTTACCCATGCGGCTGGGCTGGGAAGTCTCGCGGGATTGTGGCAGATGACATGCTGACAGAGATTTAGATTTGCGGCTCGCTTGAACGCCATCAAAGCTTCGAGCGGGAGTGTGGACATGATGGGCGCACCTTGCTCCCAAGCGTTGCCAATTTCGATGACTATGGAACCATCATCGGTGAGCATATCGGTGAGGGGTTGAGCCAGTGATTCTATCCAGCGCAGATAAGTTTCACCTGTCTCGTTTCCGTAACGCTTCTTACGCACAAGGGGGAAGGGTGGCGAAGTGACAATTAGGTTCACGTTGCCCCGCTGCTTGCGCAGATATGAGGAATCGAAAGCATCCTCGATCTTGCTGTGGAGCATGATGCCCATCTCTGTCGTGTAGGCATTCTGCGTGGCAGGCTTCTTGCGAGCGGTCACTGAATCTTTTTTTCCCGGCTTCACGGCCACATGCCCCAATCGCTCTTTCGCGGCGGATAGTCGCGTTCTTTTCTTGCAAACGCACCGCCATTTACTGCAAAATTCACATCGCATGTTCCGCGATGCTCTACGTTTTCGGATCGACCTCATCTTTCCGCCCTATCGGTACACCAATAATCTAAAATTTGCTTTCCGCAACCGACGCTTGCCTTCGAAAATTTTGCCACGAGCACTTCGTCGTCTGTGCCTTCAGACCCGCCACCGATACCCTTCCGGCTTTCTTCGCGAACAGTCCTGAACCAGGTCAGCTGAGGACGGCAACCCGTTCCTTTCCGGCCGTGTTGGCACGCCCTTTGGCGCGATTGCGGACGCAAAACCGGTTCCCACTTTTGCTGCAATCGCTGGGGCGCGCTTGCCCGCACCACCCGTTATGAACAGGTTCCCCTTGGAGCTTTGCTCCTGCGGTGCAGTCCTCCCATGCCCTGCGTCTTTGGCAAGTTCGCAAGCCGGAGATGGTCTCCGGTTTGAGGAACTGAAGGAACTTATACCATGACCAATATCGCAATCCTCACTGGCCGCATCGCCCGCGATCCGGAAACCCGCGAGACCAAGGGCGGCACCAATGTCACCGGGATCACCGTCGTCACCGATCGACCTGCGCGCGACAAGGAAGGCAAGGCCTACAAGGACGAGAACGGCTACACCGCCAAGGAAAGCGAGTTCCACCGGGTGACCTGCTTCAACGGCCTCGCCAAGACCGTCGGCCAGTACTGCTCCAAGGGCCAGCTGGTCAGCGTCCAGGGCCGCATCCACTACACCCAGTGGGAGGACAAGGACGGGGTCACGCGTTACGGTACCGAGATCCTCGCCGACAAGGTCGACTTCCTCTCCCGCGGCAACGGGTCGAGCGACGATAACGACAACACCGACGCTCCCGAGATCGACTGACCTCTCCCGTCGATCTCACCTCAGAAGGGGTCCTGTCTTAGCGGACAGGACCCCTTTTGTTTTTCCTACTCTCCGGTTGACTGTTCGGTGCGAGAAGACGATCGAGCCGGTGGAACCAGCTTCAGCAGAGACGCCTCTTCGCCGAGCTTTCCAAGCTCTCCGGCAACTCTTGCGAGCGCCTTCTTCGAGAAGGTCTCAAGTCCCGTGCCCAGGATGATGCGGCCCAGTTCAAGGGCGGCTTGCTCCTCAAGTTGCTTCTGGCGCTCGGCGAGTGCCAGCCGGTCGGCTTCGAGTTTCCGGAGTGCAGCGACAGCGCTTCGTTTGGTTGGCATCGGGGTTCCTTTCCTGCACCCCTCGGTGGATCCTCCCTTCGATCAACATGCACCCGGGCACAGCCTGTAGGAAAGTCCAATCGCGCTGGTCGTCCCTTGCACTACGTAACGGAGCGGGGGAGGGGGCTGGCTCACCGAATTCCAAGGGTGATGGGCATGCGGCCGGCGCGTCAAGGACGGCGGGGCCCCACCATTTTGCCTCCCCTGCGCTTTGCTCCGGTCCGACAAAATCGTTGCCCCCACCGCCGCTTCGCGGTCGCCCTCGGGGCGATCCCTGACCCGCCGGCCCCATGCCCCTCCGCCTGTTTCCTGTCGTCTCAGCGACAGGTTTCAGGAGGATATCATGACTGCACTCAGCACCTTGGACATGAACGCGCACAGCTATTTCGAAGCGCTTGCAGTTGCCGAAAGGCGCGCCCAGCACAGTTTCTTCGACCAGCACGTGGTGGAAGATGAAGACCTGGGCTACTTCGCCCTGGACGAGGGTGACTACAACGCACTGCCTGCGCATCTCGCCAGCCGCGTGGTGCACACGGTCCACGGGGCGATGCTGGACGAATACTGACGACCATACGAGGGCAGGAGCCGGTGACGGTTCCTGCCCTTTTTTCGTGTTCGCTGGCACTGGAGCGGGGCGAAAAGCGGAATGGGGCTGGGGTCGCGCTCGGTCCCGCCCCGCCTTCGGCGGTGCTCCTGCGGGCGCGGCCTTCTTGTTCTGGGCCCCGCACGCACTCCCGAACGACAGCGGGTCGGACCGGCGCGGTGCTGCGGGAACCGACAGGCCCCGGTCCCGGGCACCGCACGCGCTCCTTTGCCGCAGCCTTTGCGGGGGTGCGGTCCTTGTGCGTGGTATTCGTTCAGTTGCAGATCAAGCAGGATTACGACCGCGAACTGGATGCTCGCGCCGCCGAGGGCTCCGTTGGAAAATGCCTTCGAGAACGGAACGACCAGGGTCACCGGATTTCGCCGCGCAATGGGGAACAGAATTGGCACACCGTACGCAGCCTAAGCTGCATTTATGGAGCAAAACCTAGTAAAAACAGATAGTTCGAAATTTCTAACCCACCGGCAATCTGTGGGTGGGCAAGGCACAGCCGTCACCCACAAACGCCAATCCAATAAGCTGAAACTGACCGGTCATGTGGCCCGTCGAGCCTCACTTCCGCTCGGGATTACATGGGATAATGAACTGCCTGGCTTCGGACTGCGCAAGCGCAAGTCCGGACACCTTAGCTGGATAGTGAAGTACAGGCCCCGAGGCGTGCAGAGGATGGTGACGCTGGGACGCGCGGGAGTGGCGGCAGGTGCGCTGGGCGCTCCCTCCGCGCGCGCTGCCGCGCGCAGATTGCTCATCAGGGCTACGCTTGCCGACCTGCCGTCTGCGCCCGAGCAGAAAAAGGTCCCGCTCTTTGTCGACTTCGCCGAGGAATTCTGGACCGACTATTCGCCGCACTGGAAGCCGTCGACCAGGACGAGCTCGCGCTCGCGCATCGATCAGCTGCTCATTCCGCATTTCGGCGAACTTCCGGTCGACATGATCGCACGGTCAGACATCAACCGCTGGCGCGACACCATGACAAAGAGGGAAGGGAGCTTCAATCGCACCATCCCGATCATGTCTGTCATGATGCAGTATGCGGAAAAGCTCGGGTATCGCGCCAAATGCTCCAACCCGTGTCGCGGTGTGTCCCGCTTCAAGCGCGAGCTCCCGGAGCGCTACCTTTCCGCCGACGAATACCGCAGGCTCGGGCGCGCGTTGGCCAATCACGAGTTTGCGAACCCGTTCGTGATCCCCGCGCTTCTCTTGCTCGTTTACACGGGTGCACGTGCTTCGGAGATTGCGACCTTGCGCTGGCGCTACGTCCAGATTCCTCGACTTGCGCTACCCGACAGCAAGACCGGCCCGAAGACCATTTATCTCAACCCGCAAGCGATCGAAATTCTGAGTGGCCTCGACCGCCGGGCCGACGACCAGCTTGTCTTTCCGGCGTTGCATCGGGAGGGACCAATCAATCTTGGAGAACACTGGATCAGGATCAGGCGCAAGGCCGCTCTTCCCGATGTCCGGCTCCACGATCTTCGCCACAGCTTTGCCTCAGCGGCCATTGCCAAGGGCATTCCACTCGCGACCATCGGCAAGCTGTTGGGGCACGCGCTTCCCGAGACGACCGCGCGCTATGCGCATCTTGCAGACGACATCATCTCGGAGAGCGCCGACCGGATTTGTTCGAGCCTCGCCGGTGCGCTGGGCATCGCGGCGTGACCGGATACGATCTGAAGCATATCCTGGCCGAGGAACTCGCGCGCGTTGTTCCGGGAGAGGCTGGGAAGCGCCGGACGAGGTTTGACTACGTGCTTCCGGGCTTTGGCGAGCGCATCCACCGCTCAGGACGCAAGAGCTACGTCCTCCAGCGGACCATCGGTGGCAAGCAGCGGTTGATAACGATCGGCGATGCCGCCATCCTTACCGAGCGCATCGCGAAGGATGTTGCCCGCCGGCTGATCCTCCGGATCGAGCTCGGGCAGAACCCGGCAGACAAGAAGAAGCGCGGCACGAAGACGCCGACCTATGCGGCGTTCCTTCAGTCGTATTGGGATGTGGCGGCACCGACCTGGAAGAAGTCCACGCGCGAGATCCAGGACATCTACCGCCGCACCCATCTCGACCATGCGTTTGCGGGCAAGTTCATCGACGAGATCGATCATGCCGATGCGGTGCGCTGGCACGCGGAGGTAACGCGCTCGGCAGGGCCGGGCGCGGCAAACCGCGCCATGGAAATTCTGAAAGCCATGTTCGCCAAGGCCGAGGCCTGGGGCTATATTCCGGAGCATTCAAACCCCTTTCGAGGCGTGAAGAAGAACAGGGGGCGCAAGATCGAACGGTTTCTGAGCGACGCCGAGATGGCGCGGCTCGGGAAAGCCCTTGTCGACCGACGCGCTGACCAGCCCGTCGAGGCGGCGGTAGTCACACTGCTCACGTTGACGGGATGCCGACGCGGCGAAATCCTCAACCTCACCTGGGGCGAGGTTCAGGGGCGGAAGCTCAAACTGACCGATTCCAAGACAGGTCCGCGCATCGTCTGGCTTGGCCAGGAGGCGAGGGCGGTGCTCGATGGATTGCCGCGTGGGAAGAAGGATGAGCTAGTGTTTCCGTTCAAGGGGCAGTCGGTTTCAGCGATCGACTGGTTCTGGCGCAAGCTTCGGCGTGATGCCGGTCTGGATGACGTCAGGCTCCACGATCTGAGGCACAACTATGCCAGCCTGGCAGCGCGATCATCCGAGACTTTGCCGATGATTGGAAGCCTCCTTGGCCACAGGCAGGTTTCGACAACAGCTCGGTATGCACACTTGGATGATACCTCCCTCCTTGAGGCTGCGACCGAAATTGGTGATGAAATCGCGTGCAGACTGGCGCTATCCGAAGCCCCCTGGCGTCAGTGAGATTTCGCGCTCCAGAGATTCGAATTCAATGTCGTGGGGTCTAATTCGCTTGGCAGCAATGCGCCCTAATAGCGGCCATAAAGTCAGGCGAGGACAAGCCTGAAAGCTGCCGTTCCATAGTTTCGTCTGATTGAGGAAAATAAGCCTTCAATCGCAATAGGTCGAAAAATTTTTTTCGCGATGCGTCTTGGTCGCTGAAGTGCGGCGTATGAAATCCTCATTAAGTTCGGCTTTGCCGTAACGTGACCGTGCACGAATTAAGTTGCTCCTTCATTATGATTTTCGGATGAGCACCACCCCAGCAATCACAAGCGCGCCGCCAGCCAGAAGCCAGGATTGATCGACAAGCAATGCGCTAGCCACGATCAATGCGGCAGCT
>NZOF01000144.1 GCA_002695185.1 Erythrobacter sp. | reverse complement strand
GCTCGCAGCAGCGGGTATCGATCCATCAGCGCTCCTTGAACGTGGATATGCGGGCAAACTCGACCAGCCCACAGATCAATCGACCCAAGAAATTTTGACGGCCCAGTCGGTCGATGCAGATTGGCTTGAAGGCATCGAACGCGCCTTCTCGCCGCTCACCCAATATGATGTGCATGACGGCATTCTTTTGGCCTTGGCTATGCTCGGCCGTGATCGCGGGATCCAGTCGCTTGCGGCGAAATGGGAAGGGCAGCGTTCGTTTCACCGAATTTGCGATGATCTCGATAAGCTAGCCGACGAACAGCGCGATGTGGACAACGCTAATCTGGACCGCCTTGCAGAAATCCGCTTCGCCGTAGCGCTGCCAGATCAGGGGCAGGTTAGTGTGCCGTCGGCAGCTGGGACTGACTGCACGGTGCCATTGTCCGGCAAAGAGGATGCATTACTCCTCGATTGCATCCAGCGAGGAATTGAGCGCGACGAAGCGGGATACCGACACGTCTACGATTTGGTGATCGGACCAGTGTCACCATCCGATGAAACCGAGGCTCGGCAGCTACTGGATCAGTTTGTCAGAAAACTGGCCATTGCTCTGATGCTCGGCTTCGAGCGTCACAAAACGGCACTGTCCGAGCTGTTGGCCAGCTATTTCGCTAGCGATCAACGCACACTCTCAGACACCTGCGCGGAATTGCAGGAGGTCCTTCATGATCGCCTGGCCGGTATCAAGACCGGGCCTGTGATGCGAACTGCATTAAGTGACTACCATCGCGATGCGCCTCGCGACCGCGACAAGGCGCGCTGCGCGCTTTGGGCCGCCGCGCAGTCGGACGAGGGTGCGAAGGAACTCCTCGATGCCACCCGCCAAAAGATCGATGAGATGGGCTATGCCCCACATCGCGTGCTGTTCGAACTGTACCAGAATGCTGTCGATGCACAGGCGCAGTGGCACGGCAACGGACGCTTTCGTGTCGAAGCCATCTCCGACGGCGATCAAATGATCACGTGTTTGCGGGTGATCCATTGGGGGCGGCCGGTCAATCAGCCCGGGAGTGATCCCCTGAAGGCCGAAGAGGAAGGGCACCGCCGCGATCTTTCGAACATGCTCGCGATCAATCACTCTGCAAAGGATGGGGATGCAGTAACCGGTCGCTTCGGCCTTGGATTTAAGACCGTGCACATGCTCGCCGACGAAGTTCGCCTGGCCAGCGGTGGCATAGCCATTCGTATCCTGGGCGGCATGATCCCTGCCGACTGGGAAGGGGGAAGCAGGACGATCGCCCCTTTTCACGACAGGGGGCGCAAAGCGACACTCATTGAAATTCCTGTGGCACCTGGTCGAGAAGATGAGGCGCTTGAGGCATGGGAAGCGTTTCGGGAGGCAGCTCCGTTCTTGGCTGCACTCGGTCAGGACGCATCCATCGAAGTGGCAGGCCCTGAAGGCGAGAAAGTATTCCGACACGAGGAGCATCGGCTGGTTGATGGCGTAAGCTGGCTGGCAATCGATGGCACTCGCCGCGTACTGCGCTTCGATTTGGGGAATGATTTCCCGCTCTTCCTGCCCTTCGGTCGCAATGGACCCCATGCCTTCCCGAGTGATGTGCCTCAGTTCTGGCATCTTGTCCCGCTCGTTGGCGAACGCCGCCGGGGAGCCTGGCTATTGGAAGGCCGCTTTCCGGTCGATCCCGGACGCACCCAATTGTCCGGTACGGCAGACGAGAAGGAAAGCCGATTTGCGCGGCTGGGCCTTTCCCTTGGCCCCCGGCTTATCGCCTTTTACGACGCTTGCAGTGCCGACTGGAAAGGCTTTGCGCACGCGACGGGACTGGATCCCGAAGGACGAGAGGACTTCTGGCGAAAACTCGTGCAGCTCTTTGGGCATGACTTGGCAAGTTACGGACCTGAACATTCACTTCATAAATCAGGCCAGGGCCTCGCACGACTATGGGCGGAACGCCCCCTAGTTCCCTTGGCATTCGGCGGTGCATCGTGCGCGGCTGATGTCAAATGGCGCTTGTCAGGAGCGATCGCCGACCATGATGCTCAAATCGCGATTACTGAATTGCTCGCCTTGGAAGAATTCGCGAATGCCGTTGTCACGGAGGAAACTGGCCGGCTGCTAAAATCTGTTGGGCTCCCTTCGGGGCAACGTTTGGATACCGTTACGTTGGTCGAAGCGCTCTCCGGAGGCGAGGGAATAGACTGCGCACTAGCGGAAAGTCTTGCCTGCCTTTGCGGAGAAGCCGTGTCGCTTGCCATGACCGGCGAGGAAGAAGCGGAATTCCGCAAGGTCCTGCGAGAGCGGAACTGGCTAGCCGAAGATGGAAGTTGGCAGCCCATCCGGCTGCTGGCATTTCCGCAGGGCAATAGCGATGAACAAGAGCGGGCAGCCTTCGCGCATCCTTCAGGGCGGTTGGCTTCGAATTACACGGGGTCTGCCTTTGACCTCGCCGCCTTCGCACGTGAACAGTCCGGACATACACCAAATGTTTGGGAGAAATGGGCTGAGAGTGCTGGTGACAGTCCAGTGCGCCAGACAGCCTTCATTCGCTATTTGGTCGGCGCGGATGATCGGACTGTCGCTCAATTGGCGAGCGCGGCAAAGTGGCTTCCCACTGTGGACGAATTGGTGAACTCTCCGTTGCTCGCCGGACTGCAGCAGGACGAAAAAAACCGATTGCTCGCCAAACTTGGATATTCCTTTGGGTTTCCTTCAATACCGACCGATACGACCAGCCCTTGGCAACCCGATGCTGAGCAGGCGCTTTCGGGCATCGCGCAATGGTGGCACGCCAATAAGGTCGGTCTGCGCGAGGCGTATGATCGTGCGGTCTATCCTGAGGATTTTTCCTCCGGGGCTTTGGCTGACGGGGATAAGCCTGCTTGGTTTACCATGCTCTCGCTCGCAACCTTCCAGACGCTTGGGAGGATCAAACCGGCTCAGTCCCGGCAATTTGTTGCCAGGGCGATCCAGGATGGATGGTGGCAAGAACTCGCGACAATCGACCCTTGTGACGAGGAGCTGAGACCTTTTGTCGAGCGGCTTCGAGCCTGGAGCGATCCGGATGCGGATGAGAGCTACCTGATGTGGCGCCGATGCCTTCCCGATCTATGCATGATCGCACGGCACCTCGAGAGCTACCAAAGGCTATTTATGAAATTTCCGGCGGTAGTTGCCCAAGAGGGCGATGTATCCCTTCGCGGGCACTTGCGGCCGGCGTTCTCCCACGTTGCGGCCCGCATGGGCATAGAGGCAGCGCCCCTAGCAAGATCGCTTGGTATTGGCGCAAACTGGCTGGTGCGCGAATTAGGCCGCAAGGGTATCTATTCGCAGGCTCAATCCGAACAGATTATGCCTTATGGCTGGAGCGCAGCGGAACGCGTCCGCCGCCTCGCCCACACGCTTGGCATGGGCCAGTTCGAGCGTGGCATTGACGAAGGACGCGCCCTGTATGGGGCAGTCGAGCGTTGCATTGGAGATGCCGCCCATTTCGATGGTGACGGTGATTTGCCACTGCACGTCATCACACTCGCCAAGCACCGCGATGACCTCGTGTCGATCCTCTATGATGCCGACGTCGCAGAATGGCCAGATAACAGTTGGGACGATGCCGAAGATGACGATGCCTGAAGCGCTGGCCGCCGATACAAGGGTCAATCACCCACGCCACGGCGCTGGCCAGGTGATTGCGGATGCAGGTGAATTTGTCGTTGTTCGTTTCGGCGCAACGATTCAGCAGGTCTTGCGCACCGAACTCACCCTTGCTCGGGCGCTCGAGCTGGCTCTTTCCACCGGCACATTTGATGAAAGCGCAGAAACTTTAATGCGCGCCAGCGCCATGGCTATTCGCTCTGTGAACGATCAGTGGGGGGTATTTTCAAGATCGCGGGTGCAGCTGCTCCCGCATCAGCTTTGGGTTTGTCACAAGGTCAACCGGACATTCCCCTTCCGCTGGCTGGTGGCCGACGATGTGGGGCTGGGAAAGACCATTGAGGCTGGCCTTGTGCTCATGCCTTTGGTGGCACGAGCACAAATCCGCCGCCTACTGGTATTGGCGCCTGCCAAACTGGTGCCCCAATGGCAGAAGCGGCTCCGTCAGATGTTCGATATCCGTCTGCAGGTGTATGATCGCTCGGTTGATACGCCGACCGTGGACTTCTGGGACACAGCGAACATGGTTGTGGCATCGGTTCACACTCTGCGCCGTGAAGTTGCCGATGGTCGATCGGATGGTAGTCGCTTCCTTTCTGCCGACCCTTGGGACGCTGTGGTGGTCGACGAGGCGCACCATCTTCACGCCGATGAGCGGACAGGGGAAACTCTATCCTTCCAGCTCCTGCGCGCGCTGGAAGAAAGACATAAGATCCGCTCGCTTTTGCTTTTCACCGGTACACCGCACCGTGGAAAGGACTTCGGCTTTCTTTCCCTACTCAGCCTGCTCGATCCGGACCAGTTCGGACCCGAACATGATATCGACGAGCAGTTGACCAAGCTTCCGGATGTGATGATCCGCAATAACAAGGCGACGGTTACTGACCTCAAAGGCAACCGCCTCTTCACGCCGGTCACGGTGGAGACGCGAGAATACGCCTTCAGCCCCGAGGAAAGCGCCTTTTACGAAATGCTGAGCAGCTTCATCATTGATGGGCGAGCTTATGCATCGACACTCGATGGCCGGGCGCAGTCAGCCCGGATGCTCTTGCTCATTGCGCTTCAAAAACTGGCAGCCAGTTCGATCGCTGCAATTCGAAGCGCTTTGACCAAGCGCCGGGCCAAACTGGCAGATGTCGCCGAACAGGCTCGCGCCCCTATTCCGACGATAACGGAGGAAGACGAAGACGAGACTTTGGATGATCGAGCCCGAGCCGATGAGGAAGCGTGGAGCAAGATGCTTGCCGAACTCATGGAGGGGGAGATTGCTCGGCTTGATGAGTTGCTCGAATTGGCAGAGCCTATTCAGCAGGAGCGCAAGATCGAACGTCTGGTCGATCTCATTGAACGCGAGCTGCCTTCAGGTGAGCCCGTACTTCTCTTCACCGAATATAAGGCGACACAAGCCTTGGTCGTTGATGCCCTGCACGCTCGATTTGGGCACGGTTGCTGTGCCTTTATCAACGGCGATGAGCGCTTGGAGGAGATCAACAAGGCAGACGGGTCTCGCGGGCCAAAAAGTTGGTCGCGCGACGCGGCGGCCGAGGCTTTCAATCAGGGTTCGATCCGGTTTCTGGTCTCAACTGAGGCAGCAGGCGAGGGGATCGATCTCCAAGAGCGTTGCGCCACGCTGATACATGTAGACATGCCATGGAATCCGATGCGTTTGCATCAGCGTGTCGGGCGACTTTCCAGATATGGTCAGACACGGCCGGTCCAGGTCTTTATCCTGCGAAACCCGGACACCGTAGAGGCGCGAATTTGGGACCTATTGAACGCCAAACTCGAGCGAATTCAGCGCGCTCTCGACGAAGCCATGGACGAGCGCGAAGACATCAGTCAGCTCGTCATCGGCATGACCGGCCCGAGCGCATTCGAGAAGATTTTTGCGGCTGGACAGACGCAGTCGCGCGAAAGCCTTGATCAGTGGTTCGACCGGGAATCCGCTACCATTGGCGGAGAAGACCTGGTCGACAAGGTCAAGACGATGATGGGGAACGTAACCCGCTTCGATTTTGCGCAAGTTGGACGAAACCTCCCGCAGGTCGATCTTCCCGATCTCGAACGTTTCTTCGCGATGATGATGGAGTCGCAAGGCCGCCGCGTGTTTCGGAGGGACGATGGGCTGGATGTCCTGTCCCCTGAGAAATGGGTGGATGACGATTACGCGATGCAGGATCGGTACAAAGGCTTGCTGTTCGATCGCAACGTCCGCCTAGGCGATCGGGAAGGCCCAATGCGTCTCGTGGGTGTAGGGCATACACTTTTCGATCGCGCTTTGAAGGAAGGAGAGGGCTTGCAAAGCACGCTGGCGATTTGCCTGCGATTGCCAGCTCCCATGCTCATTGCTTCGGTCGAGGACCAAGTCACCGGCCAAGACCATTCGGTTACCAGGATTGTGTTGGGGGCATGGCGCGATCATGAAGGGCAGACCCATGTCCTGCGGGATTGGGAGGTTCTGCAGATGCTCAACACATTGGGCCGAGCAGACAATCCCAAACCACCTTCTGTGAACGGCGAGCAACTGAAGGCACTCGAGGCGAGTCTACTTTCGTCCATGAAGGCAAGCTTGCCAACTATCGCCGAAATGATGACCCGGCCCGGCATCCGCAGTGAGATCATGCTTCTGCCGGATGAAAACGCCGGTACGTGACCGCCCTGCCTAGGCTCTGAGGAAAGGCTGCCGCGTCTATTGTGGGACATGTTTCTATGGCGTGGGCCCTTGTTTCTGCTATGTTCTAAGGAGAAGCGAGATGAATGCGATCATGACCAAGTTTGACATCGACACCGCTGAGCATCGTACTCCGAAGTGGGAGGGGCTGTCCGAAATCGATCAGGCGATCCGTGACAATCGCGTGATGGAGTATCGGATCAAGAAGTCCTGGGCCGACCCGTGGGGACGGAAGCTGACTGTCGCGGTATTTCTAATTCTCACGATTTTCGCCTCCTTTGTCCTCTACTGGGATGTCTTGAAGGGCTGAAATTCTACCATTCCTTCACGTCATCGGCTGCTTCCGCGCTTGCTCCCTGCGCTCCTTTGGTAACTGCGTCCAGACGGTGTCTGGACCCGCGGATCCGTTGACGACCGGCATCCTGAGCGCGCTGTACTTCGTCGTGAACAGTGCCCTGATCCACCTGCGGCACGGTTCCTGAACCCCCTCCACCGATTTGGGCGCGGCCACGTACAGATCCGGGTCCTGTCACCGAAGGGCGCGAGATTGGCTGTCCTGGTGTCAGTACGAGCCTGTCTTCGATCCCGTCGCGCAGCTGTTCCGCGTAGCTTTCAATGAATTTGCCCTGCAGCGCCTGGCCTTCCGGGCTGAGTTGGAAGGTCAGGTCGTCGAAGCGGACATTGCCGTAGAAGTCGCGATTGCGTTCAATTTCGACCAAGCCCCATTCGCGGTAGGCCTGTGACAAGTTTAGGCTGCCTGCGGCGCTGTTGCCTTCGAAGAACGATGCCTGGCTTTCGAGGCGGTTCGCCAGTTCCTCAGCCCGTCGTGCTTCGCGGCTGTAACTCTGGGCCTCGGTGAGCGAAGCGTTCATGCCGCTCGCGGTCGAGGAAATCGAGGAACTCGACGATGTGCTGACACTGCGAACAAACCCATCGCGCGTGCTCGACCAGTTCCGACTGTCCGACATTTGCGCGAGGCTGCCGAAAATGCGTGAGCGGTCTTCGGATGCGATACCAATGTCGCTGTCAGTCCACGATTGGTTGCGCCCACCTTTCGCTCCGATATTCGCGGAAGCCACACCATTCGTCACACCAGCGCTGGCGCCGGCCTCGCCGTTAAGGAACCAGGCAACAGTAATGTCGTCAGCGGCCCTTCGTGATAGGCCGAATTGACGCTGCAGGTTGGTGGACGCCTGGTCAACCTCGTTGAAGGCGGTCTGGATGCTGTCGGAGTTGGATGTGCCGGTCGCGCTCTCGAAAGCCGATCCGCGGCTGAATTGGCTGCGCAGCTCGCGGAACTTCGTGACCGCGCTGGTGGTCGATTCCGTCGCAATGTTCGCATAGCTCTCGCTGTTCGAGCGGGCTTGCGATGCCATCGTCGACAGGCGCGAGGTGAACTCCTGTCCGAGGCTGGGCGTGAAGGGATAGCTCGAGTTCGGAAGCTGGTCATAGCTGGCTTCGGGGAAACTCGTCGTCATCGAGCCGGTATCGCTGAACGTGCGGGTCTGCGCCGCGCCATAGGTGAAGCTTGGTGCGATTGTCCCTTGTGCGAACTGACGCGTCAGAACGCTCGAATTCTCGAAGCTGGTATTGCCCAGCGAGACGTTGCCTGTGCTTGCCTCGCGCGCCGCTTCCTCGGCCGCGTTCTGGCTCGGATTGAGATAGCTTGTCGCATGGTGCGAAATCGCCATGGCGCCCTTGGCGACGCCGCCGGCCAGAAACGGCACCGAGGCGATGAGATAGCCTGCGAGCAGCCCGATATCGCTGTTCACATCGGCCATGCCGGTGAAGCTTGCAAGACTGAGCCCGCTGCTTCCAGCAACCGCGCTCATGTCCGAGGCCCCCTTGTACATCAGCATCATATGCAGGATTACGAACAGCGGTCCCCATGCCGCCAGGTAGAAGAAGCCCGTCACATAGCCTTTGAGTGCCAGCGGCCCGGTCTTGGGCAGCAGGAACAGGGGGAAGAGAACAGGAAACAGGGCGTAGAAAAGCACGGTCAGCACGACATTGAGGAGCGGCACCCACTTCATCGCGTTGCTGGCAATCGAGCCGTAGGTCCGCTCGGTCTGGATATCGGCGCGCGTCTGGGCGTAAACGTCGACGTTGCCCGCGCCGCTCGTCGCCGCCATCGAATGCATGGCCTGGCTCATCGCGTTGATCGTCAGCGTTTGCTTGAAGATCTCGGTTGCATTCGCGGAGACTCCACTGAGATACTGATAGGCCACTGGCAGGTCGGCAAAGAGCTTGGCCTTGGCGAGGGC
>NZOF01000143.1 GCA_002695185.1 Erythrobacter sp. | reverse complement strand
TAGCGGGCGGGCTTAAGCTTGCTCATGCACCTCGTCTAACCGCATGGATTCCCGATGTGAATCCTTCACCGGCTGAGTTCTGCAACAACGCCGAGCAGAGGGCACTTTCTGAAATTATCGATGCATTCAACGCGCGCCATGGCACGAACTTCACCGAGGAGGATTACATCCGCTTTGAGGCGGTCAATGAAGCCATTCTGGATGACGAAGCTTGGGTCGAGATTTTGCGCAATAACGCTCCGGAAGTAGTGAAGGAGCGCTTCAACGCTGAATTCATGCGCCGCGCGATACATGTTTTCCAGAGGGACAATCAAATGCGAAACGCCTTTATGCAGGACAAGGAAGCGCGCGACATGCTGATGGGGTTGATGTTCCGTCGGGTAGTGCGGGCGGCCCGCGCCGCTTAAGAACATGTGCGTCTTCGTCAATGTGTAGGCTTGGCGTTCACCCACGGCTTTGTCATCGGCATTGCCTCCGTCACCTCGAACTCCCGCAGCATCCCACCCGAGATCAGCCCGCCCTTGATCCAGCCCAGCGCCTGCCGCCAGTCGTCATAGGCGCAGCGGGCGGACTCGATCTGGCGAGGATGGGGCGAGAAGGTGACCGGGCAGGCCAGAATATCGACGCTGCGCCACTTGCCACGAGACAACACCCGCGCGGTGCCGACGACCGTCGTTGCTGCCCGTTCCCCATGCTGGTTGCGCTTGACCTCTACAGGGACGCAGCGCGGCACGGCACCGGGCATCCAGTCCGGGGTCAGCCCTGCGCGAGCCAGTTCCGCGACGCGGATCGCCATGCGCTTGCCGCCGAGACTGTCCGGCATGCCAGCCACGCAGGCGGCGATCACCTCGGCATCCTCATGGGTGTAGCTGCCGATCTTGTGCTGGCCGCCGTCGATCCTGCAGCCCAGCGCCGCGCGCTGCAGTAGCACATGCTCAAGCCCGTAGCCGTAGCTTTCGCCGGTCCGGTCCTCCGGCACGGGCAGGTCCAGCTGCGCCTTTTCGACCCGGAACGCCCATTCCAGCGCCGCCTGCACGCCCAGCGCGCGTTTCACCCGTCCGCCGCCCGTCCGGCCGATCCGTCCCTGAATGCTCATGGCTGCAATCCTTCAAACAGCGACATCTGCGCCGGTCGCGGTGTTCCCTCCGCTGGGCGCCAGATCCACGGGCCCGAGGCCATGGGCAGTTGAGAGAGCGCGCCACGCATTTGCTGCTGCCAAAGGGTGAACTCCGTTGCCGAGCAGGCGCAGAGCGCGTGACCGATGGGCCAGCCCATCAGCCATCCGACGAAGAGCGGGTTCAGCCGCCGCCGTGCCCGGGCCTTCAGGATCCTCCGCGAGACGCTTCGCCCATGTGAGGCAATCATCGAAGCCCAGAGCGGGCGCGAGATCGGGGCGTGCGGCGAGGATGGCTGCCCATGCGGCGTGATCGCCGGGGCCGGGCGGGTGAAGCCCTGTTCGGCCCGGTAATGCAGGATATCCATCCGGCTCTTGCCGTCCGCCCGGGTGATGCTGGCCTCGCTGGACCCCTTCCAGTTCTGCGCCGCCGGGGTCGGCCATTGCGTCTCCGGAGCCGCCCAGTTTTGCGCATCTCGCGCCAGACAACGGTTGCCTGCCTTCGGTCCCGGGATCTGACCCGCGCCCCGAGGGCTGACATCGTGCGCCTGCGGCGTCGTCCACCATTGCGCCGCCTGCGCGGGCAGGGGCGGGGTGCCGCCCGCGCCATAGCTCTGACCCGGTCCGCCCTTCGCCCCGTCGCTGGCCTTCGGTGTCGACCAGCTGGCGATGCCCAGCGCCAAGGCCTCCGCCTTGCGGGTGAAATCGCTGTTGCCCGCCGGATTGTAGCGGCTCGTGCCGGGATGCAGGCTCATCGGTGTGGGCCAGGATGAAGATCCGGAGCCTCTGATGCGGCGCGCCGACCTCTGCCGCTGAGAACAGACCCGCCGCAGGCGTATAACCCAGTCCCCAAAGTTCTCGGAGCACGGTTTCAAGGCCGAGGGTGACGTGACCGGCGACGTTTTCGAGGAAGACCCATTCTGGTCGGCATTCCGCGATGACACGGGCGACTTCGGGCCAGAGGTGGCGGGGATCGGCCGTGCCACTGCGCTTGCCGGCGGCACTGAAGGGCTGGCAGGGATATCCGGCCAGCACTGTGTCGAAGGCGCCGCGGAGGGGCTTCGCATCGAAGCTGCGCAGATCGTCCCAGATCGGGGCCGGGGCGAAATATCCTGCATTCTGGGATGCGATGAGGACGGATCGCGGCCAGTCGTCCCATTCGACAAAGGCGCGGGTATGATATTCGGGCTCGGCGAGCATGAGGCCCAGATCCAGGCCTCCGCCGCCTGCGCAGAGCGACAGTCCGTGCCGGGGACGTGACACCATGGCATTCACAGCACCCCTCGTTCACGCAGGCGCTGGGCTGTGACCAGCCCTCTCTCAAGCATGGAATTGCGCACGGTGTTCGAGATGGCGTTCGAGGGCAGGTAGCCGTCCCCATTCACCATTCCGGCGTAGAAACCCGCGATTTCGTCGAGGCTGGCCCGTGAGGTGTCGGCGGATTTGGATTTGCGCTTGCGGCGGTGATCGCCGGTGCAGGCACTGGCATTCCTGCCCACATCCGCCGATGCAGATCTCGCGGCCCGTTCCATCAGCCGGTCCAGCGCCCTCGGGCCGTCCGGCGGCTCGGGATGGGTGTTCCGGCTGTCCCGGGCCACCGCGACGATCCGGTCCTCGGTCAGGCCGAGATCGGTGATCCAGCGCCGGACATGTTCACGGGCTGGCCAGCCCTGCCACCAGGCGGGCAGGGCGGCCTCAAGGTCTAGGCCCAGCGCGTCGAGCAGCTCGCCGAAAAACTCTTCAAATCGATCATCGCGCGCCCGCGCGTCCTCCTCCTCCTTTACTGGTTCCCTTAAAGGTTCCCTTACAGGGTTAGTCTCCGGATTCCGGAGATGGCTTTGGGCAAAATCCGGAGATGGCTTTGCCGAAAATCCGGAGATGGACCCTTGTCCGGAATCCGGAGTTGGATCGCCGCCCGGTTCGTCCTCCGGCCCATCATCGCCATCTCCGGTTTCCGGAGACGGGTCTTGCGGAAAGCCAGCCTCAAAACCCAGGATGTAGCGGGTGGCCTGTCGCTTGTGGGTGCGGGGATCATGCGTGCGGATCCGGTGGATCAGGCGCCGTTCCTCCAGCTTGATGAGATGTTCGTTCAGCGCTGAGACCGACATCTCGGCATCCTCGGCCAGCCTGACCTGCGTCGGAAAACAGCCGAAATCCGGATTGTGGCGGTCGCAGAGATGCCAGAGCACGATCTTGGTTGCCGGTTTCAGCCCGCGCTGCTGGATGGCCCAGTTGGTGGCGGCATGGCTCATGGTGCGGCCCTCCGACCCTGGGCGGCGATGCGGGTAGCGAACCCGTGATCGGCCAAGGCTGTCAGCGCATCGTCCAGCGACCGGACCAGCGCCCAGCCAAAGCCCTGCGCCAGAACGGCATCGCGGAACGCCTCCTGCGTCGGGCGCAAGCGACCCTTCGGGGCTTTCAGTTCCAGAAACAGCACGCGGCCGTCGCAGAGGATCATCAGATCGGCGAAGCCGGCATGAACGCCCATGCCGACAAGGATCGCCTGGCGCTTCGCACCGCGCGGTCCGGGTTCCGTGACCTCATTGGCGCAATGATGGATGATGGCGGTGCGGGGCAGGATCTGGCGCAGGGTGCGGACCACCGCGCGCTGCAGATCGGCCTCGGGGGTGCCGCGGCGCTTCATCGCTGTACCTCGTCACCATCGCGCCGCCGACCGCGAACGGGCTGTCGGGCATCGACGATCAGGCGCAGCAGCCTTGCCTCTTCGCGCTCGTCCTCGGTCGCGCCGTGGCGGGTCAGCACCTCGCAGGCGATGGTCACGAGGCGGTCGCTGTGATGGGCGGCATCGGCAATGACGGCGCGGGCCTCGGCGACACGGTCGGCGGGCCAGTCGGGCGCATGGATCAGGTCGGTCATCAGCGACGGCCTCCGGCGCGGCGACGGCGCGGGGCAGCCTGTTCCTGCTCTTCCAGCCAGTCCTCGACGGCGGCGCGGCGGTAATAGACCTTGCGGCCAGCCCGGACGCAGGGCGGTCCCATGCGCTGCGCCTCCCAGCGGCGCAGCGTGTCGACCGAGAGGCCGAGTTCCATGGCGAGGTCCAGGCGGCTGATCCAGCCACCCATCAGCGTCCGGGGTTTTGCGGTCGGTTCCGGCATCGATCCGAGATGCGGCATCAGGGTCTCCATCATTGCTGTGGAGGTGATTGAGCGCAGATGCCGAGGGGTGGCGGCGAGGCGGAGGGTGGCACAAAGATCACCACAGGCGTGCCACCCCATGTTTTGCTGGCTTTGAGGCGTTTCCCCGGGCTGAGCAGGGCAGGGCGGCGATAGTCGCCGATCAGCGCCGGATTGACGGCAAAGCGGCAAACACCTGCGAACAGCCGTATTTGCCTGCATTGACCGGCATTGGCGGGCTAAGAGGGGGTGGCACCCGGCATGGCACCGCGCCACCCATTGATATCATTCGGGATTTACAGATTTGGCTCAGCGTGCGCCGCTAAAGCGCGTGTTCCAAGCGGCGATTCCGGTGATCAGGCTGGGATCGGACAGGGGCGTGGCAATTCGCCATGTGCTCCTGCGGAGGCGAAATCCCCAGCAAAACAAGGGGTGGCACGGATGTGGCGTCCATTATGCCACTCTCCGCCTCCCTGCCACCCGCCTTCCCATGCTGAACTTGCCAGGCCCGCGAAACCACGCCTCATGTCGGATGCCAGAAGGACCAAAAAACCATGCCCGAACGCATCAAGCTGACCGAAAAGATCCTGCGCGAGGCCGAGCCGGTGACGGGGCGGGATTACCAGATTTTTGACAGCGAGATGCGCGGCTTTGCGGTCTGTATCTATCGCGGCGGCGGGCGGGCCTTCACGCTGGATTACCGCCATGCCGGGCGCCAGCGCCGGATGACTTTTGGAAGGTGGCCGGACTGGTCGGTCTCGGCGGCGCGGGAGCGGGCAAGGGAACTTCGCCGCGAGATCGATGCCGGGGCCGATCCTCTGGCCTTGCGCGAGGAGAAGCGCGAGGCGCCCCGCGTGGACGATCTGATCGAGCGCTACTGCGCCGAGCATCTGCCGAAACTGTCGGAACGCAGTCAGGCCGACCAGCGCTCGGTGATGGCGAAACTGGTCGCCCCCGTCTGGGGGCGGAAGTTGGTGTCAGAAATCAGCCAGAGCGATGTCGACAGGCTGCTGACACAGATCGCCGAGGGCCGGGCCCGCCCGCACAAGGCGAAACCGAACAACCGGGCGCGCAAATTGCAGGGGCCGAAACCGACGCCGGTCCGCGCCAACCGGGTCGGAGAGATCATTCGAAAAATGTTCACGCTGGCGGTGCAATGGGGCTGGTGCGAGGACAATCCCGCCCAGCGCTTTCATCGCCGCATGGAAACCCCGCGCGAGCGGTTCCTGTCCAAGGAGGAAATCGCCAAACTTGCCGCAGCGCTGGATGCCGCCGAGGACCGGCGCGCCGCCGACATCATCCGGCTCTGCATGCTGACCGGCGCCCGGCTCGGCGAGGTGCGGCAGGCCCGCTTCGAACAGTTCAACCTCGAGCAGATGAGCTGGTCGAAACCGCCCGCCATGACCAAGCAGCGCCGCGCCCATCGGGTGCCGATCTCGGACGAGACCGCCGCCATTGTGCGGCAGCGGCTGATGCTGGTGCCGAAAGGGGTGCCATGGCTCTTTCCCGGCGACACGCCCGGCCAGCCGGTGCAGGAGGTGCGCCGGTTCTGGGCGCGGGTGCAGAAGGACTGCGGGCTGGAAGATGTCCGCATCCACGATCTGCGCCACACCTTCGCCTCGCTTCTGGTCAGCGGCGGCGCCTCGCTGGAAATGATCGGCAAATTGCTGGGTCACAGCCAGATGCAGACCACACTGCGCTACGCCCATCTGATGGATTCGCCCCTGCGCGCCGGGGTCGATGCCGTGGCCAGCGCCTTCCGGCCGAAGCCACGGCTGGTGCATGATGCCGGGGAAGCCCCGAAACACCTGTCTGCCTGACCGGCTCAGCGCCCAACATTGCCATTACGCTTCCTCGCGGCGCAACGCCTTCCAGACCGGCGTGATGCGCCTCCGGATGCTGCGGCCGTCGGGGATCCGCTCGCCATCGGTCTGATCGGCAAACCAATCCTGCATCTCGGCGATCAACTCCGCCTGTGTCGGTGGCAGCCCTTGGTCGTGAATCCGCGTGATCAATGCGACATTCATCCCCTCCCAATCATAGGGCGTCGCCACCCCCGGACCGGATGCCACCCGGCGCACCATGTCGTTCTCGTCCTCGAAGGCGTGCACCTCGTCAGCCAGGATCAGCATGTCGGCGATGGCAACCGAGACGCCGCCCACCGGATCCGTGATCGGCAGCCAGTCCTCCCGGTCGATGGGCTGGATACGGCGCATGACACCTTCCGTTGGACCGGTGCCGCAGCGGCGGAACAGCGGCAGCAGTTCCATCGGCGATAAGACGACCTTGCCTGCCACGGCTTCCTGCCCGCAGCGAACCATGGCGATTCCAGTCATAATGCGGAACCGCCCCACATCCGCCCAGCCGGCGATGTCGGCGATGTTGCAGCCCCAGCGGGCAGTGACTTCGTGCAGGGTGTAATGCGTGCGCGGCGGCAGGGCCATGATCTTATCCTCTCCGTTTCTGCAGAGGATTTTCGTCGCTCAAACCCGGTGCATCCCGCGCCCAAAGGTGCGGGGGAAGTGGAATTGGCGGCAATGAGGGCAGGGCGCTTCCTTGCGCCCGATCTCCTGTCCCTGAGCTATATTCCGATGAGGCTGCTATGCTTGCGGTTGAGCTTGATTCTCCTCTTGCGCGTGGTTGTGCATCGTTCGGTCGGCGGGAACAAGGCAAGAACATGCATTCAGCGGCAAACATGTGGATGTTGCCGCGAGGTTGTGCTGGGGGCGATGATCCTGAGGCTGTTGAGCATACACCGGTCTGAGACGTATCTCCCGGGAGCATGGGCTCCACCTCGGGCGGATGAGCAGAAAATCAGACTATTCACGGTTGCGTGATCGCGCTACCGTCCTTCGGATATAATTGCGGCAAAAAGTGATTGGTTCATGAATACACAAGCGACGCCCAAGCCCGCCCTCAAAATCACTATCCAGAATATCGGCCCGATCATATCGCTGGATGGGACACTCTCAAACAACAAGGAGAATTTGATTTTTGCGCGGAACGGTACCGGAAAGTCGTTCTTGGCCAGATCACTGCGGCTGCTCGATGAAAATTCGCTGGAAGGGATTCGCCGCGAAGAGATTGCAGAGCGGCTGGTTTCTGAAGAAGCCTCGTCAGCTAGAGGTACCTTCAGCCTCTGGGAGGGTACCACCTGCATCGGGAAGATCGAGCTGAACAGGACCGCAGGCAGTGTCAGTTTCTCCGCACCGAAGTATCTGTTCCACGTGTTCTCTGAAGATTACGTAGACCTCCACCTTCGGCAAAAGCGGTTCGAGCTGGATGGCAATATCGACCATGAAATCATCGTCGGCCAAGAGAATCTTGCGATAGATGCCAAGGAAGCCGAGAAAGCGGAAAAGGACAGTGCTCTGGCTTCCGCTAGGGATAACCTGAAAAAGGAGTTCGAGGCGCAGAAGCAAAAGCTGCGTGCAGACTTCCAGATCAACTCAGCGCTTGGCAGTTTCAAGTCATTGAATCCAGGCGTCTACTTCGAGGACAGCCCTTTCTCTGGAAGCCAGCCGCAAAAAGCGGCTTTGGAGCTGCTGGCAAGCTACAACAAGTTCAAATCCCTTCCCAGCGATCCAAAACTACCGGTCGGACCGGTGCCGGATGGGCTGCGCCTCGATTGGGCAGCGTTTGAGGCGGCGCTGGCGCGAGTGACGTCGCCATCGAGCGTCGCAGAAGACGTGAAACGAAAGATCGCCGAAGATCCTGACTTTTTTCGTTCTGGACTTCGTCTACAGGAGGCTGCGGACAACGATTGCCCTTTCTGTACGCAAACCCTGTCAGAGGCGGGCCTGCTGGCCATATCGAGGTATCAGGAATATTTTGACGACGCGGAGGCGAAGGAAAAGGACAGTTTGGCTTCGCTGCAGCGTGATGTCACGACAGTAAAGGCTAATTTGGCTACCTTGCGGACGCAGCATTTGTCGGCCAAATCGCATTTTGACGACCTGAAGGCATATTTCCCATCGGCTCAGGACAAGGAAGTTAATGATATCGACCCTATCCTGGATGGTATCGACAATGCCCTGAAGGGTTTGCACGCAGCTCTTGCGGTCAAGCTGGAAAAACTCGCGGTCCCGCAGTCGATGCCCGAAGGGGATATCGCAGGACAGCTTGAAATACTCGTCGAGCACTGCCGCCAAAACGCGGCGCTATATGAAGAAATCTCGGGTCTGGCTGGAAATTCAAAAAACGAACGTCTCGCCCTTCAAAATGATGGCTGCGCGGCGATGCGCTGGGAGTTCGGTAATTCGAATGCCACGGAAATATCGAGCGTCAGGCAGATGGAGCAGCAAAGCAGAAGGCTGGCGAACGAGATCACGGAGTTGCGCCGGACGCAGGGTGACAAGGCCGATGCCCGGACCCGGGTTGCGGAAACCTTCTCGCTTCTTCTGAGGCGGTTCTTCGGGCAAAGATACACATTCGACGTCGACACGTTCAAGGTGCTTCGCGAGCAGAAAAGCATGGCCCGGGGTGGAGACCGAACCCTGAGTGACGGCGAGAAATCGGTCATGGCGTTTTGCTATTTTATTGCGCAAAGCCATCTCAAGGTCGAGTCAAACGACGATTACGGCAGGCTTTATTTCGTGTTTGACGATCCGGTGACGTCGATGTCTTTCGATTATGTATACACGATTGTGCAAACCCTGAAGCTGTTACGGATCAGCGCAGCGGGTGAAATCGAGTTCAACCCCAAGTCAGGAAATCCGCGCCCTCGCATGCTTGTTCTGACGCACAACAACTACTTCTATAACGTTGCCAGCAGCAACCGTGCGATCCAGAAGGATGGTTTGTTTCAGCTTGTACCGGGCGCATCCCAGCACAGCTTCGTCAGCCAGAAAGGCTTCGCGACGCCGCATCTCCAACAACTGAAACACGTTTTTGATGTCAGCAGGGGGCAGATCGATCCCGATTTCATGACCCCGAATTGCATTCGTTCCGTCGTTGAAAGGCGTTGTTGCAGAACTCAGCCGGTGAAGGATTCACATCGGGAATCCATGCGGTTAGACGAGGTGCATGAGCAAGCTTAAGCCCGCCCGCTACCGCACG
>NZOF01000142.1 GCA_002695185.1 Erythrobacter sp. | reverse complement strand
TCACCTCGCCCGGCTGCAAGCACTGCTACGCGATGAAGCAGGCGCACCGGGTAGAGGCGCGACGCGGGCTGACCGAAAAGACCGCTGGCGGCATGGTGTGGACCGGCGAGGTCCGTTTCAACGAGAAGGTGCTGGAACAGCCCCTGCGTTGGAAGAAGCCGCGCCGGATCTTCGTCTGCGCGCACGGCGACCTTTTTCATGAGAGCGTGCCCGACGAATGGATCGACCGCGTGTTCGCGGTGATGGCGCTCTGCCCGCAGCACACCTTCCAAGTGCTGACCAAGCGCAGCGCGCGGATGCGCGAATATTTTGAGAAACACCGCGACGCCGGCGGGCCCTGCAAAAGCATGGCAATCATCTGGGATCAGGCCATCGAAATAGCCACCGAACACGGCTGCGTCCCGCAATATCGTCCGTCCCTCGAGACACTACCGAACGTCTGGCTCGGCGTCTCGGTCGAGGATCAAACCCGCGCCGACGAGCGCATTCCCGATCTGCTCGCCACCCCCGCCGCCGTGCGCTTCCTCTCCTGCGAACCGCTGCTCGCGCCGGTCGATCTAGCGCTGCTCCACCACGATGGGATCACAAACATTGATGCTCTGCGCGGCACGCATGGCGTCGTCGGCATGTCCGGTGACTGCGCTGCTATCGATTGGGTCATCGTCGGCGGCGAGAGCGGCCCCAAAGCACGGCCCATGCACCCCGATTGGGCGCGCTCCCTGCGCGATCAGTGCGCAGCGGCAGGCGTCCCTTTCCTATTCAAGCAATGGGGCGAGTGGGCTCCCTGCGAAAGCGAGAATGGCACAGCGCTGCCCGGTGAGTTTCCTGCGATGCGCGTCGGCAAGAAGCGCGCCGGTCGCCTGCTCGATGGCGTCCAGCACGACGGGTTTCCGCATGCCTGAGCTGTACGTCACCGTCCACGCGATCGAGCGATACCAGGAGCGGGTCGAGGATGTCCCGGCGGCGGAGATCACGCGTCGTCTGAATGCGCCCGTGTTCCAGCGGGCGGCGGACTTCGGCGCACCTTACGTGAAACTGAGCGGTGGCCAGCGTGTCGTGATCGTCGATTCCCGCATCGTCACCGTCCTGCCTCGGCACCACTCTGTCGGGTCGTTCAACCCCTGCCGGGATCACCTCTACGAACGGTGCGAGCATGGCTAAGGCACCCTCGCATCCCAATCAGATCGCGTTTTGCTTCGACCCTCCGTCAGCGCCTTCGGGCGAGGCGGCGCTTGCCGGTTTCGAGCGGCGCACCAACGTGTTCGTCGGCGAGATGCTCAACAGCGACGATCGTGATCGGTACGCGATCGCCGCCGAGGTCAGCAAGCTGCTCGGCTCCGATGTCTCGAAGGCGATGCTCGATGCCTATTCGAGCCCCGCGCGCGAGGATCACAAGGTTCCCTTTACTCGGCTGATGGCGATCGTCGCCGTGACCGAGCGCTATGACCTGCTCGACAAGCACATGCGCGAGGCCGGGTGCGGCGTGGTTACCGGGCGCGAGCTGGAGACTGCCGAACTCGGCAGTCTGGAGCAGGAAATCCGCCAAATGCAGGCGCGAGCTCGGGAGTTGCGCAAGACCGCGCCGCCCCTTCGACGGGGAGGCACCGGCGAATGAACGCGCAGGTCAAGACAGCGATGGTCGGCGAGCAGCTGGCGGAAAGCGATGCGTGGTTCTCGGCAGCGGAACTGGCGGAGCTGGCGCTGCCCGGCCTTCCTGCGAACAAGCGCGGGATCAACCAGCGCGCCCGCGAGGAGCGCTGGGCGTCGCGGGTCGGATCGGCAGGCGAGGTGCTGGTCCGCAAGCGCGCTGGCCGGGGCGGCGGGACCGAATATCACCTTTCGCTGCTGCCCGGTGAGGCGCGCCTGGAGCTTATCCGGCGCGGCGTCGTCGCATCGGCAGAGCCGCAGCGCGACCCGGAGGCCCAGCGGGCCGAGAAGTGGGCCTGGTACGAGCGTCAGCCCGCCAAGGTGAAGCGCGAGGCGGAGAAGAGGCTGGCGATCGTCAATGCGGTCGAAACGCTGAAGAGTGCCGGATCAAACGCGACGGCGGCGGTCGCTGCCGTGGCAGCCGAGCACGATGTTGGCGTGTCGACGATCGGTGTCTGGCTGAAGCTGATCCGGGGGCTGGAGCGGCACGACAGGCTGCCCGCGCTTGCTACTCGCCGCAAGGGTGGCGGCGTGAAGGCGACGATCCCGGACGAAATCTGGACGATCTACAAATCCGATGCACTGCGACCATCCGGGCCGACTCTGACGAGCTGCTACGAGCGGGTTCACAACATCGCGCAGGAAAAGGGCCTGTCGATTCCCGTTGAGCGGACCTTCAGGCGGCGTTTGAAGGCCGAGGTTCGACCCGAGGTCTGGACGCTGAAGCGGCAAGGCGAGGAAGCGCTGCTGCGGACGGTTCCGGCGAATCGCCGGACTGTCGCTGGAATGCACGCACTGGAGTGGGTCAATATCGACGGCCACAAGTTCGACGTGCGCGTGTCAGCTCCGCCCATGCACCGATCGAAGAAGCCGATCCGCCCGATGCTGGTCGCGATCCAGGACGTTTACAGCCGCAAGATCGTGGCATGGCGGCTCGGGTGCGAGGAAAGCGCGATCCAAACCCGGCTCGCGTTCGCCGATCTCTTCCGCGAATGGGGCATTCCGCACCATGCGTTGCTCGACAACAGCCGCGCTTTCTGGAGCAAGTGGATCACCGGCGGGCACCGGGGCATGCGCTTCCGCTTCAAGGTAAAGCAGGAGGAGCCGGTCGGGCTGCTGACGGGCGTTGGCGTGCAGGTCCACGCGGCGAAACCCTATCACGGGCAATCGAAGCCGATCGAGCGGGCCTTCCGCGATCTGGAGAATTACATCGGGAAAGCCCCCGAGTGCGAGGGGGCCTACACCGGCAATAGTCCGATGGCGAAGCCGTCGAACTACGGCACGAAGGTGGTGGAGTGGGACACCTTCTCCGCGCTGGTCGACGAATGGATCGCCCGCCACAATGCGCGAACCGGGCGCAAGACGGAAGCGGCCAAGGGGCGCAGCTTCGACCAGACCTTCGCCGAGAGCTATGCCAGCGCGCGCATTTCGAAGGCGAGCCCGGAGCATCTGCGCATGGCTCTGCTGGCGGCGGATCAGAAGAGGCTCAACAAGCTGAACGGCGAGCTCGAGCTGCACGGCAATCGCTACTGGCACCCGGAGCTTTCGGCCCTGCGAGGCGAGCCGGTGACGGTGCGGTTCGACCCGGACGATCTGCATTCCGAAGTCCACGTCTATGATCTGGAAGGGCGCTACCTGACCGCTGCGCCGCTGCTGGTGGACACTGGCTTCGCCGATGCGGCCGGGGCGAAGGAAGCGGCCAAGCGGCTGAGCGCTTATCGCAAGAGCGCGAAGGCGAAGGCCGAGGCCGAGGAACTGATTTCCGCCGACGCGCTCGCCGAGCTTCAGGCCGGTGCGAAACCACCCGCCGCGAAGCCCGAGGCGCGCGTCGTCGCGCCGGTTCGCCACCGCGATGCCGAGGCGCAGCGCAACTCCAAACCCAAGCCGGTGAACAACGCCGCAACCCTCGATCGCATGCGCGCGGGGATGCTGAAGCGCGCCGCAAATTCTGAATTCTAGAAAGGGCCAGCCTACCATGATCAACGTGACCGAAATTCCGATTACCGATGAGGACATCGAAGACATTCGGCTGTGGGCGGAAGCTTATCGCGAAGCGACCGATCCGCCGATGCCCTGGGGGCGCTTTGCCAAGGAAATCGGCGACATCGGGCAAAGCACTCTCGAAGGCTTCGTGAAGGGCTATTACAACGGGAACAAGGCGGTCCAGGCGCGCAAGATATTCCGGTATCGGCAGACGATCGAGGCGCAGACCAAGCGGCAGGAAAAGCTGCCGGTCAATCCCGGCTTCTTCGAGACCGAGACTTCGTTGCGCCTCGAAGGCCTGCTGCTGATGGCTCATGGCGGACGGATCACCGCCGCCGGGACAGGCCCGGGCACCGGCAAGACGATGTCGATCCGCGAGTATAAGCACAAGTCGTCGAACTGCTACGTCGCGACTATGCGACCCAGCTCGCAGCGGGTGCTGCCGATGATCCAGCAGGTGCAGAAAGCGCTGGGGATGCCGGGGCTGCGGATGCCGACGCGCGATGCCTCGCAAATGGTGATCGACAAGCTGATCGATCGCAAGGCGCTGCTGGTGGTCGACGAAGCCAACTACCTTTCGATCGAGGCGATCGAGGAGCTGCGCAGCTGGCACGACGAGACCGGCGTGGGCATTGCGCTGTTCGGAAACGAGGAGCTGATCGCGCAGATCGAGAGCGGCGGTAAATCCGACCAGCTGGCGCGGCTCAACCGCCGGATTTCGCACCGCCACATCCAGAAGGTGCCCACCGAAGGCGACGTCGATACCTTCTGCGACGCCTGGGGGATCAAGCAGGGCGACATTCGAGGCTATCTGCGCCGGATCGCGCTGACACCGCATGCAGGCGGGCTCGGCGAATGCCAGCAGCTGATCGAAGCGGCTTCCCTGATCGCCGATGGCGAGGATCGCGAATTCCTCTCCATCACGGATTTGCGCGATGCGCAGATGGCGCGTTCAACCCGCTGGGTGAAGGCATGATCGGGCCGATTCGAGAGCTGCAGCGCGCGGCGCGCGAGTACGACTATCTCTTCGGTCGTGGCTCATCCGCCGCCGAAGCGCGGGTGGTCTTTCTGACCACGGTTGCCTGCTTTGTGCTGTCCCTCGGCGTCGCGCTGGCGTTCGGAGACTGACGATGGCGACCGCAAATGCCCGCCAGACCGCTTCCCCGGCGAAGTTCGACCGCGCCAGCCAGCGCCGACGCGCGATGCTGGCGAAGGTTCACATCGCGCGGAAAGACCTTGGCCTGGACGATGACGACTATCGCCAGATTCTCGCCGATGAGACGGGCAAGACGAGCGCAGCCGATCTCTCGGCAGAGCAGCTCGACGCGGTCCTCGCGCGCTTCCAGGCGCGCGGATGGAAGCCTGTTCAGAAGCGCCCGGCAGGCAAGCCTGCGCAGCATCCGATGGCAAAGAAAGCGCGGGCGCTGTGGATCTCGCTCTACCAGCTGGGCGAGGTTCGCGACCCGAGCGAGAAGGCGCTCGAATCCTTCGCCAAGCGGCAGCTGCAGTGCGAGCGGCTGGTCTGGGCGCGCCAGTACGACGGTTACCGCCTGATCGAGGCGCTGAAGAAGATGGCCGAGCGCGGCGGCTGGAAACAGACCGACGAAGGCGGCGGCAACCTGAGTGTGCGCGAGCTCAAGATCGGGCTGTGCGAGGCGATCCTCGCCAAGCTGGTCGCGTGCGGCGAAGTGCCCGCGCACTGGACGATCGATGTCGCGGCTTTCCGGCTGTGCGGGATCGATACCGGATCGGGCGCGTGCGCCAACGCGGAAGGCTTCGTCGAACTTGCCGAGGCGCTGGGGCGCAAGCTTCGCGAAGCCGATCCGAAGGTTGGCGACGCGTCGTGAGGCGGATTCTCACATCTGACGAAGGCCTAGAGCAGGCCAAGCGGCTGGTCGCCACGAAGGCGCTGGCCCCGCTGGCGCGGGTCTACGCCAGCCAACCGCGCGACCCGCTCAATTTCTACGCGCCGCAATGGCGCGAGCGGCTGCGGGCGGCGGAAGCCGAGGTGATCGAGACGCTCCGTGCGGCAGGCGCGCGGGTCGACCGGTTTGACGATGGCTGTGTGCGCATCCTGTTCGCGGGCGTCTGGGCAAGTTCCCGGCAGGGCCTGCGCAAGGCGCTGCAGCACTGGAAAATCAACGCGGAGGCGAAGCGATGAGCGAAGAACTGAAGATGGCGATCGTCGCGGTGCGGCGGCACGGGCTGGAGCCGTTCGACAAGGTCGCGGCGGCGCTGCCTGCGGAGCTGGCCGGGGCTCCCTACGCTCGCTGGGTTCCGCTGCAGGCGCGTGTGGCGGAGCATTGCTCCGCGCGCCTCAGGAAGGCTGGCGCGGTGATCGATTTTCCCGGAGGGGCGGATCGGATCGCCTTCGGCGGGATCGAAGCAATGTCGACGCTCGGGCTCTACCAGGCGTTGAAGAACTGGGACGCCAAGGCGCGCAAAGCGATGCGCGCGTACAACCGAGGGGACCGGCCATGAAGCCCGCGCGCGTTATCTCGATCGTCGATCGCAAGCCCGTGACCCTCAGGATGAAGTTCGACCCGGCAAAGCGCGGCTATTTCGCCACGTACCATCCCGGCGAACCGAATCGGTGCCCCAGCTGCGACTGCCGCAAGTGGCACGTCGGTCGCGTGACTGCCGAATGCTCCCAATGCGGCCTGCCACTGTCCATCGCGCAGCCGGTGGCCTGATCGGACAAGCGAGGCATGAACGACAACGACCCCGCGATCGATGACGACGAGGTGCGCCTGACCGGCGTGCTGGCCGACATCGCGCGCGTCGCGGGGCGGGATGCAGCGATTGCGATCGCGCGCAAGTTCGGCGGGGTGCGGATGTACGTTCCGCTGAAGCCTTCGAAGGATAACTGGCTGGTGCGCACGGTCGGCTACGAGAAGGCGCTCGCGATCTGCGAAGAGCTGACGGCGGGGCGCTGCGGTCTCGATTACGATCTGCCGGTCGGCGATTTCGGGCACCAGGAGACGACGCGGGCCAAGGTCGACCGTCTGCTGGCGGAAGGGCGAACCCAGCGTGACATCGCGCTCGCGACGCGATACACCGAGCGCGGCGTTCGCAAGCGCGCCCGCATCTTGCGCGATCGCGAACCCGACCTCTTCGACGACTAAAGCAATCCCGGTCGATCTCGACCACAGGAACGCGTTCCGGGTCCCGGCCATGCGGGATTTGCCGCAATCCGGGCGGCATGACGACCGAAGACATCGACCCCACAAAGCCGATCGTGGTGAAGGCCTTCACCGACCGCTACCTGCGCGCGTTCGCGAAGCTGCTGGGGATCGAAGGCGGCTATGTGAACGACAAGGTCGATCGCGGCGGCGCGACACAATTCGGCATCTCGCTCCGCTTCCTGGTCGCGGAGGGCAAGATCGACGACGACGGCGACGGCTTCGCCGACTTCGACATCGACATGGACGGCGACATTGACGGGGCGGACATCCGCCAGCTGACGATCCTCGACGCGAAAATTCTCTACAAGGAATGCTTCTGGAACCGGCTCGACTGCGGCAGCTTTCCCGAGCCGATCGGCGAGATGCTGTTCGACCAGGCGGTTAACGGCGGTCTGAGCGCAGCGGCAAAGCTCCTGCAGCGCGCGTTGAACGCGATCACGCGCGATAAGCGCTTCCGCACGATCCCGCTGAAGGTTGACGGCGTGATCGGCGACCAGACGCGCGCCCGGCTGGATACCTACCTCAACCGGTTCGGCGAGGAAGCGATCGTCGCGGCGTATCGCGAGGCGGTGAAGGATCGCTATCACGCGATCGTGCGGTCCAATCCCTCGCAGGCACGGTTCCTGCGCGGCTGGCTCAATCGTGCCGATCGGCTCGGGCGATGACTGGGCTCGGCCTCCTAAGTGGCCTCTTGGGCGTCGGTAAGTGGGCGCTCAGAGGCGTCGGCAAGCTGCTCGGCGCGTTGCTCGACTGGCTGCTGGACGACTTCCGCCACGTCGTGATCGCTGGCTTGGTCGCGCTCGTGATCGTGCTTTGGTTCGTGACCATCGCCGATCTTAAATCCGACGTCGCCACCCAGACCGCCCGCGCGGACCGCGAGGCGCAAAACGCAGACGACTGGATGGCATCGGCAGACGCGTGGGAGGCGGAGTTCAACGCCTTCGTCATCGACATCGTCGCCAAGCAGCGCGCTGCGGCCGAGGCCGATCGCGCCAACATCGCGCGGGTCGAGGCCGAGTACGCCGCGCTCAACGAAAGGACCGTCGATGACTACGAAGCCCGCCTTGCTGGCAGCGCTGCTGCTGCTGAGCGCCTGCGCGACCGCCTCGCCCGAGCCGAAGCCGAGCCTGCCCCCGAAGGTGCAAGTGTCGGCAGCGCAGCGGGTGTGCCCGGCTCCTACACCGCCCGATGCCAGGCTTTTGGAGCCGCCGACTGTGACGGACTTCTACGGGAGCTTCCGTGGGTCCTCGCCGAAGCCCAGGCCAACACCGACCAGCTCGTCTCCATCCAGCGCTACATCGCCGGATCGTCGCTGATCGATTTCGGCTCCGAAGGAGCGGAGGTCGACAATGGACGCTGATAACCGCGCGCTCGAGAGCGCCGAACTTCTGGACGAGCAAGAGCGCGATCGTGCCGTCGCTCGCATCCGAAAGGATCTCGAACTGGAAGGCGAAGCCGAGTGCCGCGACTGCGGCGACCCGATCGATGTCGCCCGCCGGATGGCGCTGCCATCGGCCACCCGCTGTATCGATTGCCAAGACGCACATGAGAGGGGCCGCCGTGCTCGCTGACCTGATCCACGCCGACAAGGCCGTTTCGGGCGGCGATTTCCTC
>NZOF01000141.1 GCA_002695185.1 Erythrobacter sp. | reverse complement strand
TGCGTGGTCGTGGCGCAGCCGTGACGAACTTGTCCCATAGTGCTTCCTTCCATTCCGACGAATGGATCGCACCATCAAACCGTGGGATCAAACACCTAGATCCTCGCAACACTCGCTGATCCACTCTTCAATAGGGCGGTATCAAATGTTTTGGGCTGAAATCGGATAAACCAGACCCGCCGGTAAAAATACCGGCGGGGCTGAAATGATTGATACACATGAACCTCAGGGCCGGACTGCCACCACCTCGATTTCGACTAGCCACAAGGGATTGGCCAGACCGGCAACCTCGAACACTGACCGCGTGGGCAGGTTCGGCTGATCCTCCGTTCCGAAGAATTTGGTATAGCCCTCCATGAAGCCCGCGAAATCCATCGCTTCGCTGCCGTCGGGTGAAACCAGATAGGCCTGCATCTTGATCACATCGCCCATCGTCAGATCCAGCGCGTCAAGCTTGGCTTCGATCGATTTCAGCGTGCTTTCCGTCTGCGCTGCGGTATCGCCAAAGCGATCAGGCGAATCTTCGGCCGCGGCCTCGTCGATGACCATTGGGACCGTGCCGCTAAGGTAGACCAGCGTCGCATCGGCAGGAACCTCGACTGCCTGCAGAATCGGAAAGTCCGAATTCGGGATCGGATGGCGCGTAACCTCGGCAGAGGCCGTTTGGGCGGCAAGGACAAGAGCTGCGATCGGGGCGATTTTCAGAAGGCGATGGGTCATTCGTGCTCCGCTGTGTTGGGGTCGACAGGCTCTGCCGGGCGCGCATCGGCGACCGACTCGATCGTTGCATCGGGTGTGTAGTCGTTACCCAGATTGGTTTGCAAATAGGTCGTCAGTGCGACGATCTGCTCGTCATTAAGGAAGGTGCCGAAGGCGGGCATCGCTTTCTGCCCGTTTACGATCAGCGAAATCGCATATCCCGAATACTCCAGATTCGAGTTGCCAGCGAGCGCGGGATAGGCGCCGGCGCCGACCGCGCCGCCGCCGTCCGGCATGTGACACCCCGCGCACAGCGTCTGGTAGATTTCTTCGCCGTCGGTCGACGTGTAACCACCCTGACCGAACTGCGTGCCCTCGGCGGCTGCGGTGACGGCGGTTTCCAGCGGTTGCATCGCGGCGTCGCCTGACTCGTCCGTCTGTGTGCTCGTATCGGTGGACGGCTGGTCAGTCGTCTGTTCGGCAGGCTGTTCAGTAGCCTCGCTCGTGGCCGTTTGGGCGTTTGCGGTCTGGGCCGCCATCGCTGCGACGGCCATGGCTGTGATGATCAGTGTTTTCATGGCTTCACCCGTTGATGACCTTGTCATGGAGACGCGAGATGGCATCGAGCGAAGACAGGATCGCCCCCTCCTGCCACGCGGGGATGTAGGACAGATGCTCGCCCGCGCAGACGACGCGATTGTCGATCTTGATCGCCTCTTCATAGCCCTGTGCCTCGCGGTCTTCCCAGACGCCGGAACAGCCCAGCACCCACGGCACCTTGTGCCAGGTGACGGCGACGCCTGCCTTGAACTCGTCGCGGTATTGCGGGTGGATTTTTTCACCCATCTTCAGCGCCCATTCGATCCGCTCTTCCGGCTGCATGGCGTTGAACTTGAACGTGTCCGCGCCGCGCCACGTGTAGCAACCCAGCAGGACCGCCGGACCGTCCGACTGATAGCCGGTCGATGGATAGCTGATCTGCGTGATCGGCTCATCCGTATAGGTGATGCCGCCGTAGATCTGCTCGTCCTGTTCCCAGAAGCGACGCTTGAACTCGAGCCCGACCTTCGTCGACCCGTTGTAGAACATCGAGTCGATGACGTTTGTCAGGCCCGATGACAGGTTGTGATCGATCTGCCCGAGGATCGAGAAGGGGATAGTGCAGACGCAGTAGTCGGCCGTGCTGGTCTGGGTGCCGCCGCCATTGGCAGTATCTTCCCAAGTCACGGTCACGCCGTTGTCGTCCTGCTGCAGCGACACGACCTTGGCATTGTAGGTGATCAGATCGCCCACCTCGCGCTCGAAACCCTTTGCGATGCCGTCCATGCCGCCGACGGGCTGGAACATCGGCGCCCAATGTTCAAGCGATTCATGCGTCGACAGGTACCGCCACAACTGTGACTGGATGACCTGCTGGGGATCCAGAAGGTCCGATGGGATCGGCGCCGCACCCACGCCGCCTCCCGGCTGCTTTTCGTAGCCGCGATAGGCACTGGTATCGAGGCCTTTCACATAGGCGTTCTGATCGTCCAGAACGCCAAAGCTGCGCAGGCTTTCGATCAGCATTTCGCGATCGTCCGCGGTAACCTCTTGGTCCAGTTTCCCCTGATCGACCGCCTTCGCCAGCAGTTCTGATACATGCCCGCGATAGTCCGTCAGGATCTGCCCCATGCGCTGCGGCTTGCCATCGAAGGCGTCACCGCCATGGACATAGGCGTTGTAGTTCGTCTGAATGAAGGGCTCGATCGGCACTTTCAGGCGACGGCAATAATCCATCACCGCATAATGGTGGTGCGGCAGACGCCAGGGACCGGGGTTGATGTAGTTTCCTTCGGCAAAATCGACCGTCTGCTTGGCCCCGCCCAGTTCGGTGTATTCGTCGCCCGAGCGCAGCGTCCAGCAACGGCCGCCTGCCTTTTCGCGATATTCGAGAACTTCGACGGTGTAGCCTGCGGCCCGCAGTTCAAGCGCGGCCGTCATGCCCGCAAGCCCGGCACCGAGAATCAGAACCTTGGTGTCGCCCGGGTCGCCGTCGAGCTTGATCGGGCCCGTGTAGTTCGAGGGCATCGCGTGGCCCATCGACGCCATTGCATAATACATCGCAGAACTGCCTGCGGCCGTGCCGATCATCCCCAGAAGACTGCGTCTCGTGAATCCTGTCATCGCGCGATTCCCTCTATGGCTGCGGTGGTTTAGCGTTGGTCATGGAGCCACGCGCACGCAACGGCGGTTGCGCGGGATGGCCATAGGCCAGAACATCTAAAGGTAAGCTTTCTGTGACCCTTTACCTCCCTGGCGTGTTTGTAAAGACGTCAATCAGACTTTTTAGTGATTCCTGAAACGGGGCCCAGAGACAGCCCCAAGATGCGACTCAAATAGGCCTACTCAGGAAATTCAGCTCAGCTCCAAGCGCCCGGCCTCAAAAACGCACACTCAACATCTCGCTTAGGTCATGTTGACAAATGGCGGAGCCAGAGACGGATCGAGGTGATGTCGATGAAGCCCAGGAAACTCTCGGCGGTCTTGTCGTAACGTGTCGCGACGCGGCGGGCGTTCTTCAGCTTGTTGAAACACCGCTCGACGAGGTTGCGCAGGCGGTAGAGGGCGCGATCGACGGCGACGCGCAGCTTGCGTGTCTTGCGCATCGGGATCACCGGCAAGACGTCCCGCGCCTCCATGGTTTTGCGAACCTTGTCAGAGTCATAGCCGCGATCGGCCAGCAGGACGCAAGGCTCGGGCAGGTTGTCGTCCATCACCAGGTCGAAGCCCAGATAGACGGATGTCTGCCCCGGCGTGATGTCTGACCTCATGGGGAGGCCGGCGCGGTTGACGCGGAGGTGGATCTTGGTCGTGACATCCATGATAGACCTGAAGCCGTGCGCGCATCACCGACCCGAGCGGCCGATGGGCGGCCAGGCTGTGGGCTGGGCGGACGGTCATCACGTCATCGAAATAGCTGGCGCGCGCCAAGCTGTAGGCTTCATGCGCGGGGCTGCGAATCGTGGCTACGGTGCGATGCTGTTTGCCCTGTGACGGCCACTCGACCAAGGCGTCCTCGATCGGCTGCGTCTCCGCGTTCGCCCAGAGCTGGATCTTCAGCTCGAACACCGCCTCGTGATCGCGGAAGTAATTGGTCGGGGCGTTGCGAAAGCCGTCCTCGTCCTCGCGCGGGTCGAGTTGCCACTCTCTAAGCGCATCCTGTGTCTGCGATGCCGGCACGGCACCGAGCTTGGCGACGTAGTCGCCGTAGCGCATTGGTGCTCGGCTGAAATAGTCGTTGCTGAACGGATGGCCGAAGAAGTCGGCCTTGGCATAGGCGGTGTTGAAGACGCTCAGCACCTTGTTGAAGTTGCGCGCCATCGACGACACTGCACTCTTGACCCCCTCCGGGCGGGGGCGTGGCCGTGCTAATCTTCTTCGCGTCGCTCAGGAAGCCGCTTGCCGTGCCGGAGGGGAACGTTCGTCCCGTGGCGAGGACGAAATCCTGCGTTGGCGCATCATGCCCAGGCAGCTTCTCACCTTCGACGCCGAAGACCTTGATCGTCATGCCGCGGTGCGTCGATACCCGGTCGCCCAGCGTCTCGCCCGTCCCCTCCGCGAAGCGGATCGCGACGTCGTAGGTGCCTGCCGCGGGGCGAACAATCCCTGTGCCAATTCCGGCGGAAGGTCGTCGGCTATCGTCAGCGTGCCGACCACGCAGGCGCTGCTCTTAGCGTGGCTGGCGCGCACGGCATGCTGCTCGCGCTTCTCGAACTGCCCGACGATCAGACTGTGAATATCGGCCAATAGCTCCACTGTGCGCAATTCTGCAGGGTCGGCTGGAATGGTCGGCCCTGCTTTCTGTCCCGCCTTCAGTGATCGTTCCGGTGTTCTGGCAGCGAAGAATTTGAGGAAAGACTAGTGTTCGGCTTACCGCTGCTTATGGATGTTGTCGTCCGAGGCATTGATCTCGGCTCATTTTTCACTCACGACCATCATCGGGCTTGTGCGGATTGTCGGGCTGCGCTCATTCATCGAAGATGACGGCTTTTGACTTCGTCATCACCTTGGCCACCGGATCGCTTCTGGCGACCTCGGCTGTCTCGACAAGCTGGCCAGATTTCCTGCAGGCACTGGTCGCGATCTCGGCTCTGATGGGGCTGCAGGTGGGGCTTGCAATTTAGCGAAAATCGATTGGCGGGATCAGAAATTCTCTGGAAAATAAACCGGTTATCCTCGTGCGTGACGGTGTCTTCAGAGAGCACGACATGGCGCGAACAGGGGTGTCCCACGACGACGTTATGGCAAAGCTGAGAAGCGCGAACGTTCTCGCGATGCAGGACGTTCGGGCGGTGGTGCTCGAGACGACGGGTGACATCAGCGTGCTCTCCGGTGATCGGCTCTAGGCAGAGATATTGCGCGGCGTGAACACTGCCGACGTTGAAAACTGAAAACTGAGGCTCAGACAATCGTCGTGTTTGCCACCATTGTGACCAGCTTGCGATCCTGGTCAGGGAACGCCGTGTGGTCGCCGCGCTCTCTGGCCACGCGTTTCCCGGCGGACCTTAAAACAGATCAATGCGCGAAGCGTAATTCGATATGACAATAATCAAGAGACGATCGGCGCTTTTCACGTTCAAGACACGGAACTCGACAGTCCGTGACGCTGTTGGTTTCGAGATACAGACGATCAGAGCTAAGTTGCTGAATGTTAATCAAAATGCGAAGTGGAAGGTTTCGCTGCCGCCGTGCCCGTCAGGGCTGCAGACGCGGTCATCCTCTCAGATACGACTTATTTGGCAAAGTTTGGGAGGCAGGGCCAATGCGAGCCTGCTCGTCTGCCGACGCAACATGGAAGGTTCCAACATGACGACGCTCAAAGACCTATACCTTGAAGAATTGCAGGATCTCTGGTCCGCGAATGACCAGATGTCCGAGGTAGTGTCCTCGATGGCTGACAAGGCATCGGACGACAAGCTTGCTCAACGGCTGAATACGGCCAAAGACGGCATCGACAAGCATGTCGAACTTTTGAAATCGCTGATCACCGACATTGACATTGGCGGCGAAGAGAAAAAAGAACACTGCACGGGGATGGAGGGCGTCGCGAATATCGCCCAATCTCAGCGTATGTGCCATTACGGCATCGCTGGCTTCGGCACGACGAAGGCGTTCGCCGAGGCTCTTGGCGAGGACGAGGCTGCACGGAAACTCGATCGCGCCCTCGACAAGATCTACGGCTCGGACGACTTCATGACGGAGCTGGCCCAACGTTCCCGCAACGTCGACGCCAAGGCCTGAGACGGTTCACCGGCAGGCCCGCTGGCTGCCGGCACCCTCCCTTTGCCGACGACATGAATTCCCGGCGCCGCTGACAGGTGCTTTCGATTTCAGGCTTTCAAGGAACACACTCATGGAAGACGGCAAGAAGCAGTCTGTGACCCAGCAGACGACCTCATCGCAAACGGCCGACAAGACCGCCGTCGAGGACATCAAGGATCAGGCGCGCGACGTCGCCAGCCAGGTCTCGGACCAGGCCGTGGGTTACGCGGATCAAGCAAAGACAAGCGCCGCGGACGAAGTGCAGGGCGTCGCGTCAGCGCTACGAACTGCCGCGAACGAATTGCGCGACGGCTCGCCGCAAGCCAGAACCTTCAGCCAGATCGCGGATACACTCGCCGACGCGTCAGATTCTTTGCGCGACAAGGATCTGGGCCAGATGATGACCGCGGCCAACGAGTTCGCCAAGCGCAATCCGCTGATCTTCCTGGGCTCGGCGCTACTGGTCGGCTTTGCCGCGACCCGGTTCGCAAAGGCGTCGTCGAACGGGAACAATCCAGTCACGACGCCAAGCGGGTCCCCCTATCGCGGTCCAGTTGGCGGCAGTGTGGATTTACGTGACAGCGACCAGAAACCGTCGGGCGATCTGCCGACGCGGGCGCGGCTGGAAGGGAGCATCTGATGAGTAGCGATCCCAATCGGACAACCGGCGGATTGCTGAGCGACGCGCTGTCGCATGTCAGTTCGCTGGTGCGAAGCGAAGTCGATCTGGCGCGTGCCGAGGTCAGCGAAAACATCAAGGGCGCGGGGGTTGCGATCGGCATGATCGTCGGCGCGGCCATCCTTGCCCTGACGACGCTCAACGTGCTGTCAGCCGCGCTGGTAGCGGCCCTGACGGAGACAGGCGTCCCCGCTGCATGGTCGGCCATCATCGTCGGCCTGTTCTTCGCGATCATCGCCTACGTCATGGCGCGGAAGGGCATAAGCGATCTGAAACTCACCAGTCTTGCGCCCACCCGCACGGCGAAAAATGTCAAGCGCGACGCGCAGGCTGTGAAGGAGGTCTATGATGACAAGTGATGACACGAGAAGCCCGGAAGAAATCGAGCGCGAGATCGAGCGCGAGCGGGCCAGCCTCAGCGATACGTTGGACGATCTGCAAAGCCGGTTTTCGATCGAGCACTTGGCACGCCAGTTTTCAGATCAGTTCCGCGAACATGGCGGCGATATCGGCCGCTCAGTCTCGGACGCCGTCAAGCGCAATCCGATGGCGCTTGCACTGACAGGCGTTGGGCTGGCTTGGCTGATGATGTCGGACAAGACTGGCGAGCCGGACCGCAGCAGCGTCGCTGCCCGGCGGGGATGGCCCTATCGCAACAGCACGGACGACGATGACTTTGCGGAGACCGGCACCCCCCGCGTGACTGCCCGGAGCGATCGCGACCTTGCGTATGGCAGCGGTCAATCGCGCAGCCAGACTGGAACCGATGAATGGTTGGGGCGTCCGTCGAGCTATGTGACCAGGCGCCGCGATCTGCCGGCTTGGGCGCAGCGCGACGAGCGAGGCGACGGGGCCATCGGAGGGGCGCGCGATTTCGCCTCGAACACGAAACATGGCGTGAAGGACGCCGCCTCCTCGGCGACAGATGCGGCACGCAATGCCGGAGCGACCGTCACAGACAAAGCGCAGAATGCGGCCAGCGCTCTTGCGGATGCCGGGCGTTCGGTTGCGGACTCCGCACGCGATATGGCCGGTTCGGCGTCGGACAAGGCGCGGGATGTGAGCAACCGGCTGTATGAGGGCACTGAGATGCTGGCGGACGATGCCCGCGAACGCGTCGTCGCTGCGCGCCGGAGGGCCGTCGAAGCCAGTGAAGCGGCCATGCGGCTTGCTCGCCGTGGAAGTGACCGAGCCGTGGACCTGTTCGAGGAACAGCCGCTGATCGGTGGTGCAATCGCGCTCGCCCTCGGTGCGGCCCTCGCGGCAGCCCTGCCGCGCACCCGGATGGAAGATGACTATCTCGGCGCGCAGAGCGATCAGCTGATGGACGAAGCCGAGCGCATCTTCGAAGAAGAAAAGCAGAAGCTGTCCAAGGTCGCCGAAGCTGCGACGGATGAGGCCAAATCCATGGCCGCAGACGTCAAGGCCAAGGCGGAACGCGTGGCCAAGACGGCCGTCGATCAGGCCAAGGAATCGGGCTCCAAGATCGCGGATGCCGCGCAGACCGAGGCCGACAAGCAGGACCTCGGCAACGTCAAGAAAAACAGCTGAGCCGTCTCTGGCTCATCTTCACAGCCCGCGCCCATTGCGCGGGCTGAATTTCATCCGACAGGAGACTACTCCATGGCCCGTGGAAGACACGCCGACAAGCCGACACAGATCCCGGCAAAGGGCTGGAAGGACATCGCCCTTCGCGTGAAAGACGAGCTGAGTTCCGACCATGTGGGGCTGATTGCAGCAGGCGTTGCCTTTTATGCTCTTCTCGCGCTGTTCCCTGCAGTCACGGCCCTGATGGCCTTGGCGGGGTTGGTGCTGGAGCCACCAGAGGTGACCGCTCAGCTTGAAAGCCTGACCGCGATGATGCCGAAGGACGCCGCGCAGATCGTGCTGGACCAGGCAGTCGCCGTCGCCGGGTCCGAACAGGCAGGCCTTGGTCTTGCATTCGTCATCGGTCTGGGTCTGGCGCTTTATTCGGCTTCCAAGGGGATGAGCAGCCTGATGGAAGGGCTGAATGTCGCATATGACGAAGACGAGGAACGCGGATTAGTTTCGAAGACAATATGGACGCTGGGGCTGACGCTGTTTCTGATCGTTGGGCTGGTTCTGGGTCTTGTCGCCGCGGTGGCATTGCCTGCGATACTGGATTTCCTGCCCCTGCCCAATTGGCTCAAGACGGTTCTCGCGCTTTCGCAGTGGGTGATCCTGGCAGTGTTGACAGTGAGCGGGCTTGCTGTGGTCTACCGCTATGGTCCGTCGCGCGAGAATGCCGAATGGCGATGGCTATCGCCAGGAGCAATCGCCGCCTGTATCATCTGGCTGATCGCGTCGGTGGCGTTTTCCATCTATGTCGGCAATTTCGGAAGCTACAACGAATCCTTCGGCAGCATGGCCGGGGTCATCATCCTGCTTATGTGGCTTTGGATCTCGGCTTACATCATTCTCCTGGGTGCCGAACTGAATGCCGAGATGGAGGCCCAGACCGCCGAGGACACGACCAGCGGAAAGGACCAGCCGATGGGCAAGCGTGGCGCCGAGAAGGCCGACCGTTTGGGCGATGCGGGATGATAGTCACAATGATCTATTTGGATAGCCTGGACTTGGCGTAATTCGCAGGCTTGCGGTGTCCGGAGGAACATGCTGATGCTGCACGGATCAAGCCAATCGCTCGGCGACTGCTCACATATCCGCCTTCTAGCCCGAGCGGTGACGCGCTCATTCGTTATCTCAAGCTGAAGCTGCGTGGATGCCTCATTTCAGCAGCAGTTGGGACGATATCTCGTCCCGCATGTTGCATTCACGCTCGAACGACGGCTTTTGTCTAGCCCAAGCCCCTCAGAACTGAAGCGTCTATGTCCGCAAAGGACCATGAGCAATATCCGCAGCGTCCTCTCGATGAGAGAAAGCACAATCCGGCGTCCCCTATCGGGCCGCGCCCCCGGTTCCGGCCTGGCGGCCTCCACTCGAGCTGATCGAGGCGATGCGCGCGGCTGCGGCGTCCGGTTGAGCGTCTCGTCCCGAGCCGTCCCCCGAACCCCGGTCCT
>NZOF01000140.1 GCA_002695185.1 Erythrobacter sp. | reverse complement strand
TCCCCAAAAAACTCTTTGAGCACATCACCGCTCGCGTCGTCGTCGCGCATTTTTCGCAGAACGACGAAGTCGGCCTCTAGCGACGGCGGAATGTCATCAGACGAGGCCATTGCGCCGTCGCCGCCGCCGCTCGCGTGGACGCTCTGCATCGCCTGGGCGAAGCCGTGCACGTCGTGGGTGAAGGCGATGCGCTGGAGCGCCGGGTGGTCGGTGCGGTCCCGGTAGAAGACCGCGCCGACGCGCACCTGGGTCTCCGGGGACTCGGCGCTCACCCGCGCGACGATGTCCGCGACCTCGCGGTTCACGAAGCGCAGCTCGTCCTCCATGCTGCCGGTGACGTCGATGAGGAAGCCGAGGTCCAGGACCCGCGGCGCCTGGGCCTGCACCTGGTCGAGGCGGAGCACGACGTCCTGACCGTCGCCCTGGCTGGGCACGTGGACCTGCGCCTGGCCCCGGGCGCCGTTCGCCTCGACCACCACGGTGGCGGAGCCCGCGGTCTGGTCGAGGCCATGACCGACAAGATATGCTTCGCATATACATGCGCGTTCCTGCAGCATCTTGGCGCAGTCGGCCAATTTGCAGCTGGTGGTTCGGTAGCCATAGCGGGTGATCTACGCCCGTCGACGCCCCGCATCCTGGATGCCTGCGCCGCAGCGATTCGACATATGAAGGGCGTCGTGGTCAATTGCGGCTTCGTACCCTCACCGGCCGTGGCGGCTTTCGCGTTTGAACGCGCCATGCCTTCCTTGATGGTGACCGGCAGCCATATTCCCGATGACCGCAACGGCATCAAATTCAATCGTGCTGATGGCGAGATCCTCAAGCCGGACGAGGCGGCGATCCGGACACAGGCGGTCGCGCTGCCTGATCTCTTCGATCCATCCGGGAGCTTGCGGGCGCGCGCTTCCATGGAGGCGCTGACCGATGTCGGCGCTGCTTATGTGAAGCGCTACACGGACTTTTTCGGTACGCAAGCGCTCGCCGGGATGAGACTGGGGATATATCAGCATTCTGCGGTGGGCCGTGATCTGTTGACGGACCTGGCTGAAGCGCTGGGCGCGCAGACCGTGCCGCTTGGTCGTTCCGAGCGCTTCATCCCGGTCGATACTGAAGCGGTCCGGCCTGAAGATCAGGCATTGGCGCGAAGCTGGGCGAAAAATCTGGCGCTTGACGCGATATTGTCGACCGATGGCGATAGTGATCGTCCGTTGCTGGCGGATGAGACCGGGGCGTGGCTGCGCGGTGATGTGCTGGGCATCTGCGCCGCCCGCGCGCTGGGACTGCGCGCCGTCGCCACGCCCGTCAGCTGCAACAGCGCAGTAGAGCGGTCTGTCTTCTTCGACATGGTGCGTCGCACGCGTATCGGGTCCCCTTTCGTGATCGAGGCGATGAACGCATTGATCGACGAAGGACAGGCAGGGGTGTGCGGCTACGAAGCCAATGGCGGCTTCCTGTTGGGCACCGACGTCAATGTGGATGGTCGCACCCTGGCCGCCTTGCCGACGCGTGACGCGATCTTGCCGATGGTGGCGATGCTGGTTGATGCCCGCCGCCATAACGCGCCGCTGTCCGCGCTACAGGCCCGTCTTCCTGAGCGATACACCTTCAGCGACCGCCTCCAGGCCTTTCCCACGGCAAGGAGTGAGGCACTGATCGCGCATCTCGAGCAGGGGGGCAGCGCCGAAATTCTGGAGCGTCTGACAGCGATTTTCGGCGATCTGACCGGCGAGGCGCAGGCGATCGATCGGACGGACGGACTGCGCATCAGCTTTTCGAACGGCGACATCATTCATTTGCGGCCCAGTGGCAATGCTCCGGAACTACGCTGCTATACCGAGAGCGGCACCGCTGAACGCGCCGCATCCCTAAACACCGACGTATTGCAGCGGATAAAGACTATGTGATCTCCGTCTGACCCGCTGCTTGTCCCGGCGACGGAAGCAGACGCTTCATGCACAGGATTGCATTCAAGCGGTGGTCAACACGCGTTCACCTCTCCGCCAGAATTCCCCGCAGATAGCGACCATAATCCGACTTGCCGAGCTTGCCGATCGCCTGTTCAAGGCCGTTAGCATCGATAAAGCCCTGACGGTAGGCAATTTCCTCGGGCGCAGCGATCTTGAAGCCCTGACGCTTTTCGAGGACGCGCACGAACTCGGCGGCATCCAGCAGGCTGTCGGGCGTACCGGTGTCGAGCCAGGCATAGCCGCGGCCCATGATTTCGACATGAAGGTCGCCGCGCTCCAGATAGACGCGGTTGACATCGGTGATCTCCAACTCGCCGCGCGCCGAGGGCTTCATATTGGCGGCGATATCGACAACCTTCTCGTCGTAGAAATAGAGGCCAGTGACCGCCCAGTTGGATTTGGGGCTTTCCGGCTTTTCCTCGATCGTCTCGGCTTTCATGTTCGCGTCGAAGCTAACGACGCCATAACGCTCAGGATCGTTGACATGATAGGCGAATACGCTTGCCCCTTCCCTGCGCCCGGACGCACTGGCGAGGATTTCAGGCAGGCCGTGGCCGTGATAGATATTGTCGCCCAGGATCAGGGCTGACTGCCGACCCGCGACGAAGTCGGCGCCAATGATATAGGCCTGGGCCAGACCATCGGGGCTGGGCTGCACCGCATATTCGAGGGTCATTCCCCAGGCCGAGCCGTCGCCCAGCAGCGACTGGAAGGCGGGCAGGTCGCGCGGCGTCGAGATGATGAGCACTTCGCGAATCCCCGCCAGCATCAGGGTCGTCAGCGGATAATAGATCATCGGCTTGTCGTAGACCGGCATGAGCTGCTTCGAGGTTGACAGCGTCATGGGATAGAGGCGAGTGCCGCTGCCGCCCGCAAGAATAATGCCCTTCATAGCTTCAACTTTCCCTGAAAATCAGTTCGCGGCCGGTTGCAACCGGTCCATCACTTCATCGAGCGAGGCGCGCCAGTCGGGCAGCGTCACGCCATGCGCCGTGGCAATTCGGGCGCAGTCGAGTCGCGAATTGGCAGGCCGGGTGGCAGGTGTGGGATAATCGGCGGTGCCGATGTGCCGCACCGATGCCGACGGCCCGCCGCGCGCCGCCGATGCGGCAAAGATCGCCTCCGCAAAATCAGCCCAGCTTGCTTCGCCCAGCGCGGTCATGTGGAAGATGCCGCGCAGCTCAGGGCTACTTGTGGACACCATGTTGGTGGCCACCTGGAGGATACCATCGGCGATCGCCAGCGCGCTGGTGGGATTGCCGACCTGATCGCTGACCACGCCCAGTTCGTCGCGATCGGGGGCCAGGCGCAGCATCGTCTTGACGAAATTCCCGCCGAACGGGCTGTAGACCCAAGCGACGCGCAGCACCGCGCTGTCGTCATGCGCAGCCAGCACCGCCTGCTCGCCGGCCAGTTTCGACGCACCGTAGACGCCGGTGGGACCAGTGGGATCTGTTTCGACATAGGGGCGGTCCAGCGTCCCATCGAACACATAGTCGGTAGAGATATGGATGACAGGCACGTCCAAGACTTTTGCCGTCTGCGCGACTGCGCCCGCGCCCGCGCCGTTCACGGCGAAAGCGAGATCGCTCTCGCTCTCCGCCTTGTCCACCGCGGTATAGGCGGCGGCCGAGACGATCACGTCGGGCCTTGCCGCCTCCAGCGCGCGCGCGATTGAGGCCGGATCGGCCAGGTCGAGATCGGGGCGGCCGACGGCGATCACCTCATGCCCCGCAGCCTGGCCCCGTTCGAGCAGACCGGTGACGACCTGCCCCGCCGTCCCGGTGACCGCGATCCTCATGCCGTAGCGGCTTTTTCGAGGCCGAGACGCTGGCCGTCATAAGCGTCGCGCAGCGGACGCCACCACCATTCATTATCGAGATACCAGCGCACCGTCTTTTCGATGCCCGTGTCGAAATTCTCCTGCGCCCGCCAGCCTAGTTCGTTCTCGAGCTTGGTGGCGTCAATCGCGTAGCGCGCATCATGACCGGGGCGGTCGGTGACATATTCGATCAAATCGACGCGCGGTTTGTCCGTAGGGTGCACTTCGTCGAGCACCGCGCAGATGCGCTTGACCACGTCGATATTCTTGCGCTCGTTACGACCGCCGACATTGTAGGTCTCACCCGGCACGCCCTTCTCGACGATGATGTCGAGCGCACGGGCGTGATCGTCGACATAGAGCCAGTCGCGGATATTCTCGCCCTTGCCGTAGACGGGCAGCCTGCGCCCTTCGAGCGCGTTCAGGATCGTCAACGGGATGAGCTTTTCGGGGAAGTGATAGGGGCCGTAATTGTTCGAGCAGTTGGACACCACGATCGGCATTCCATAGGTGCGATGCCACGCCTTTGCGAGATGGTCCGACGCGGCCTTCGACGCCGAATAGGGCGAGGAGGGATCGTAGGGCGTGGTTTCCTCGAACAAGCCTTCGTCGCCGAGCGAGCCATAGACTTCGTCGGTCGAGACATGGAGGAAGCGGAAAGCGGACTTTGCGTCGGCTTCCAGGCCGTTCCAATAGGCGCGTGCGGCCTCCAGCAGCGTGAAGCTGCCCACCACATTGGTCTGGATGAAGTCGGCCGCGCCGGTGATCGAGCGATCGACATGGCTTTCAGCGGCGAGATGCATGATGCGGTCGGGCCGGAACTGGGCGATCGCCTGATCCATCGCGGCGCGGTCGCAGATATTGGCGTGCAGGAACTGGTGGTTGTTCTGACCTTCGACTTCCTTGAGCGACGCTTCGCAGCCGGCATAGGTGAGCGCGTCGATGGTGAGGACCTCATAACCCTTCTGGAGCACCAGATAGCGGACGAGGGCCGAGCCGATGAAGCCGGCGCCGCCGGTGACGATTACGCGCATGGGTTATTCGCTCCCTTGGGAATTTGGCCAGGTGAAATAGGCGGGAAGGTCGGCGAGAAGCGGCTGCTTGCGGTCTTTGGCCGAGAGGGTGTCGGCATTGGCGGCGTCGGGCCAGACAATGCCGATCGCCGGATCGTTCCAGGCAAGCCCCTTGTCGCATTCGACGCTGTAATAGCTGCCCGTGACCTTGTAGCAGATGACGGTATCGGGCTCGAGCGAGCAAAAGCCATGGGCGAAGCCCGGCGGCACCCAGAGCTGCTTGCCATTGTCGGGAGTGAGCGTTTCACCCACCCACTGGCCATAAGTGGGCGATCCTGTGCGGATGTCGACGGCAACGTCGAACAGCGCGCCTGCGGTGCAGCGCACCAGCTTGCCCTGGGCGTGGGGCTCGCTCTGGAAATGCAGCCCGCGGATCGTGCCGACGCGAGCGCTGCGAGACTCGTTATCCTGCACGAACTTGTGGTCGCCGACATGCTGCGCGAAGAAATCGGCGCGGAAGGTTTCGGCGAAATAGCCGCGCTCATCACCGATATGGCGGGGAGTTAGCAGCGCCACGCCGGCGATGGCATAAGTCTGAACGTCCATATTGTCCCCTTTCCTGAAGCGGTGCGGCGGCCGAGCGTCAATTGCTGTTCTGGATGACCGATACCGCGCTGGTGACCGTCAGCACTGGTGAGAAGAGCTGGCTGACCAGCTGTACCAGCTTGCTGGGCTGATTGGCCGCAGCATTGCCGAAGTAGAGGACGTCTTTATCCTGCATCGTGAATTTCTGGGCCAGGAAGTAGGCGCTCGTTTCCATCATGTTGAGATGATAAACACGAGGTATCTCGTTACCTTGCTCATCCTTGACGTAACGGAACAGGAAAATGGCGGCGGGGTCGCCGACCCCTGCGTCGGTGCCACCAGCATTCGCCACAGCTTCGGCGAGCGACACCGATGACCGGCTGAAGGCAATCTGCTGTACGCGCCCTGAGGCGCCCAGGATCGAGTAGGTCCGCGGATCATCCACGAGCATCAGGCGATCGCCAGGACGGATTGCGACGTCAAGATCCGGATTTTCGATGAGATCATTGATCCGAACATCCGCGGTCGATTGCCCGCGCATGATGCGAACCATCAAATCCTTCGAATCGCCGCGATATCCTCCCGCCAAGGCGATGACGTCGGAGAGGCTTTCGCGATTCGTGTGCAAGACCAGTCGGCCAGGTTTCGAAACCTCCCCGCCGACGATGATCGAGTTGGTGATAGCCTCGTTCAGAGTGACCAGAACCTGCGGATTTTGCGACAGGCGCAACAGCGCCTTGCGGATCGCGGATTCGATCGCGCCGGTGGTCTGGCCTGCAACGTGCATGGTTCCGACATAAGGTATCGTAATGTCGCCCTGATCATCGATCCGCGTCGGCGGCAGCTTCTGGACCTGCACGCCCAGGTCGCTTCCAGCCGGAGACATGGAGGCAGCGCTGCTACTGGCGAAGAGCGTCACGCCGGCTTCATAGATGCTGATGTCCAAAATATCGCCGGGCCCGACCATGTCGGTTGGCGTGGCCTGCGTCTGCGCCAGAGTCGAGAGAGGCAGCGCGACCTTGGGTGGAGGCGGCACGTCAGCGGCGCTGCGCACCTCAACCAGGCTGATGGGCGATCCCGCTGCCGCTTCCTTTGCGGAACTGCGGATCTGTGACCCCGTCGGACCGCTGGAAGGCAATGTCGCGCAACCCGAAAGCCCCGCAAGCAGGGCCACATGGACAATATTTTTAATTTGCATTGATGATGGTCTCGGATAAGGCTGCCGACATGATTGGGCCCTGCCTTAGCACCGTGCGCAAACAATGGACAATAGTTACTGTAGCGACGGATCGGCCTGCTGACGCGGCTTGCGCGGGGCACTGCGTTGGCCTAGCGCACAGCCAACGCCCCCTTTGAGGCACCAGGCAAATTATGAACGTCGATACCTCGTTTCCTACCGAGGCCGAAGCGCCGGCCCGCCATTCGCCCTTTGCTCAGTGGCTTCGGAAGCGCAGATGGTTTTTGGCCTTGGTAGTGCTCCCCACATTCCTGGCCGCCCTTTACTACGGGCTTGTCGCTTCGGACATATATGTGTCCGAATCCCGGTTCGTGATCAAAAACCCCAATGAGAAGCGCTCGCAGACCTCGACGCTGGCGAATTTGGTGCAGACAACGGGCCTTTCCGGTGGGCAGGAGCAAATGAGCGAGGTCTTGACCTATGTTCGTTCGCGCGACGCCCTCAAGGCGCTGGTTCGCCTCGTCGATATCGAAGAGCGGTTTTCGACTCACCAGGCGGATATTCTCAGTCGCTTTCCACGGCCTTTTTCGGACAGCAGCTTTGAAAGCCTGTTCAAATATTATGGGAAGCGCGTGGATGCGCGGTTGGACGCGGAGAACGGCACCGCGAGCATCAAGGTCGAGGCTTTCACCCCGCAAGACGCCTATATTATCAACCGGCAGTTGCTGGATCTGAGCGAGGGCCTGGTCAATCGTCTGAATAACCGCGCCCAGAGCAAGGCGATCATCGAGGCGCAGCGGCAGGTCGAACTGGCGACTGCGCGGGCAAAAGAGGCGCGCGTCGCATTGGCGCAATATCGCAACGCGCAGGCGCTGATCGATCCGACCAAGCAGGCCGGCGGCGTTCTGGAGATCGCCGACACGCTGATCGCCCAGCGCGCTGGGCTTCAGGCGCAGCTGGACACGATGCAGCGCTTGACGCCGAACAACCCATCCATTCCGGCGCTGCGCAATCGCATCCGGGCCATTTCCGTTCAGATTTCGTCGCAGGATAGCCGGGTCGTCGGGCCGAGGGGCGGGATCGCCTCCAAGCTGGGGGGCTATGAAGATCTGATGGTGGAGCAGGAGTTTGCGACGGAAAGTCTGACCGCCGCCAATGGCGCGCTTGTACAGGCGCGCGCCGAAGCGCAACGTCAGCAATTCTACCTGGAGCGTGTCGTCAACCCCAATGTGCCTGACACACCCTTGTTGCCCAAGCGTTTCCTGAATATCCTGATCGTGTTTGCGGCAGCCACCTGCCTCTATTTCATAGCCTGGATGTTCATGATCGGTGTTCTTGAGCACGCCTCGGAAGACTGAGATGGCGAAATCGGCCCTGCAGCGCTTGCAAGATGGTTGGGCGGTCCAAGTCCGCGTCATCCATGCCCTGATGATCCGCGAACTGATCACGCGGTTCGGGCGCGAGAATATCGGCTTTTTGTGGATAATGGCCGAGCCGCTCTTGTTTGCCGGGCTGGTCGGCCTTTTATGGCACTTCACCCATGGGGCTACGGAACATGGGATGGATGTGATCGCCTTCGTAGCGACAGGTTATATTCCAATAACCCTGTTTCGACATGGCGTTGCGCGCAGCGTCGCGGTGTTCACGGCTAACCAGAGTCTGCTCTATCATCGGCAGATCAAGATCGTCGATTTCATCTTCTCCCGCTTCCTGATCGAGGTGTTGGGGGGCATGATGGCTTATCTGTTCATGGCCGTCGTTTTGATGATAGTCGGCAACTTCCCCGTGCCAGATGATATCGGCTTGTGGATCGCGGGATGGCTGCTGTACGCCTATTTCTGCTTTTCGGTCTGCCTGATCATCGCGCCATTGTCCGAGGTGTCGGAGGTGATGGAAAAATTCATCCCGGTGTCGACCTATATCATGATCCCCTTTTCAGGCCTATTCTACATGGTGTCCTGGGTAACGCCAGAAGCGCGGGAATTCCTGCTTTTATCCCCATTCGTCAACGGCATGGAAATGATGCGTAAGGGCATATGGGGGGACACGATCGTTGCCTATTACAACATCTGGAACCCCATCATTGCGTCTACCATCGGCACATTCATCGGCCTGATCCTGTGCCGTTATGTCCGCCGCAAGCTGACCATAGAATGATCATCTGCAAAAATATCACGAAGTCCTATGCTCATGGAAGCCGGCGCAAGGATGTCCTCAAAGGGGTCAATTTATCGGTCGAGCGTGGAGACCGAGTCGGGCTGCTTGGCCGCAACGGCGCGGGCAAGAGCACTCTGATCAAACTGATCGGGGGCGTCGAGATGCCTACGTCCGGCAAGATCATCCGTGGCATGACCATATCGTGGCCCTTGGGCTTCACGGGCGCGTTTCAGGGCAGTCTGACAGGCTATGACAATGCGCGCTTCATAGCGCGCATCTATAAGCGCGAATATGCGGATATTCGCGGCTATATCGAAGATTTCACGGAGCTGGGCAGGCAGTTGCACATGCCGGTCAAGACCTATTCTTCGGGAATGCGCGCGAGATTGGCGTTCGGCTTGTCGTTGGCGATCGAATTCGAATGTTATCTGATCGACGAAGTTATCCTGGTCGGCGACCAGAATTTTCAACGGAAGTGTCACGCTGAAATGTTCGGCAAGATGCAGGATCGTACGATGATCGTGGCCTCTCACAGCCCGGAATTCATCCGCGAAAATTGCAATAAGGCGGTCATTCTCAAAGAGGGCTCGGCCGAACTCTACGACGACATGGATCACGCGCTGAATCTATATCATCAACTTTGAGCCGCGTCTGGCCGGAGCGGCGTAGCCGGCCTATCTGTCCCCGTCTCCGGATGGCGGGTGCTGACCCGGCGCAGGATCATCTTGCCGCGGCGGGATGGAGTTTGACTAGACGCGTCGGGGCCCGCCGCCTACGGATATGTCGGACGCTTGAGTGCGATTGCATTCCTATGAGCCTAGCGCCCAGGACGTCAAAACTTTCCCAACGTGGAGGCGGATATGGCGACCGATCGGAGCAAAGTGGCTGGAAGGAAGCGAGTCGCGCAAGTTGAAGCTGAGCAGCCAATGGCGCCGAGTCTTGAGCCCGAAGGTCTGGCGGCTTTGGAGGAATATCTCAGCCGCTGCCAAGTCTATTTGGAATATGGCTGCGGCGGCAGCACTTATGCAGCGGCCCAAGCTGGTATACGGCACATCCTGTCTGTCGACACGTCCCTGGACTGGATAGGAAAGGTCATGGACGCGACCAAAAACCTGTCGTCGCATGTGACGATCAGGCATTGCGATGTAGGTCCCGTCGCCGATTGGGGGCATCCAGTCGACGCAAAGCAAATTTATCGCTTCCACCAATTTGCGATCCTGCCGTGGGACGCCGCAAGAGCGGCGGGCGTGAGCCCGAATCTGATTCTGGTGGATGGTCGATTTCGCGTTGCCAGTTTCCTGTATAGCCTGATGGCGGCAGACGCCGGGACCATTATCCTGTTCGACGATTATATGAACCGCCCCAAATATCATGAGGTAGAGAAATATTGTAAGAGGGTCGATCAAAGGGGACGGATGGGCATTTTCGTTGTCACAGAGCGTCGGCCCCTCATTGAGCTGGCCGAGAGATTTGCGGAGTACTCAATCATTCCGGCCTGACATATTCTCCATCAAAATATCGTCGCTATTCTGAGCTGGCGGGATGACTGATGGATGATGGCGGATCGTCTCGCCCTGTCGATTGGCTGCTTGCACGCCAGTGTTGGTGACGCATGTCGGGTGTGGCAAGCGGACGTGAAACGCTTCGTCCTTTATCAAGATCAGCGCGATGAGAATTGCGCTCGCTCAGCCACGAGTTAAGTTCGGTGAAAGGAACGCCCCCTACAATTGGGACGAACTTTCCCGTGAGGAAGATCTTCATCCCCGAGCCTGGAGTTTGCCGTGACGACGTTTTCCTGACGCCCAATCCCGACAACCTTGTCGGCGGTGCGGATGACGACATCTTTGAGGGGACCCGTGTTCGGTTGCAAGCAGGCGACATCATCGTGGGCGGAGGCGGCACCGATACGCTCCGCTTCACCGAAACGTCGATGTCATTCGACGAAACAAAACTGGCGCCCATTTCCGGCATCGAGCAAATCGACATGCCCAATGTGTCAGGACAGGCCTTCATACGTCTGAGCGTAGCATCGGTGCTGCAATCCGATACTGACACGCTCGAGCTGGTGCTCAACGCGGCCGCCCTCACTTTGAATACCGCCGCGGTGGGGGAATCCGGCCGGGTCGTGGTTCGCACGACCGGCCTCGTTACGCTCCACCATGAAGGGGACCAGTATGTCACGGTCTCTGATCTGGTGAATGGCAATGTGCAGGGCAACATCAAGAATGACACTATCAGGGGCGGTGCTGGACATGATGTCCTTCATGGAGGGGATGGCGCCGACACGCTGGCGGGCAATGGCGGCAATGACGTCCTTGAAGGAAATGCGGGCTCGGATATTCTAATTGCTGGATCCGGGAACGACCGGTTGTCGGGCGGCGCGGGATCCGATGTCTATGTGCTCGACATGGATGATGGAGCCGTAAGCGTTACGACGCTGGTGGACTATCACGAAGCCAATGCGCTGGAATATATCGACTTACGCGCCATGACGGGAGTCACCGGCTTAGACACCCTGACCATCGCGGATGATGGCGCAGGAAACGCGACCATCAACTTCGGCTCTCACTCGATCGTTGTAGAAGGGGTGGCGGCCGCGAGTTAGGAGGGGATGATTTTCTCTTCGCTGGCCAATCGGTCCCTACCAATTTCATGGTCGAAGCTGGCACGACGCTCGAAGCCCTGCAGCAGATCGTACAGGAAGCTCCCGCCGGCTCGACGATCGAACTCGGCGCGGGAACTTTCCTTTTCGATGGAACCCTGTTCATAGAGCGTAACGATATCACGATCAGGGGTTCGGGCATCGGGCAGACGATCATCGAATCGACGCTGACCGGCGCCGAAGCTGCTCCCACGATCCAAATTTCTTCTCCTTCCCGCGCGACCCCTCTGGCCCAACTGGCCTCTTCGACCGAAGTCGGCGCGACGACTATCACGTTGCAATCGACGGCAGACCTGTCGGTTGGTCAGAAGCTGTCCATTTATCAGGCAAATGATGAGGCTTGGCTGCAAGCGAGCGGCAATGGTCATCTCCTTGACCTTCCGGACGATCTTGCGCCGGAGATTGCGGCACAGGTGCAGCAATATATCGCGACATCTCCTTTGCGGGAGATCATCGTGGAGGTGACCGCGATCGACGGGAACGCAGTGACGTTGTCGCACGCACTGCCTTATGCATTCGACGCGTCTGCCGCCATCGTGTCTCGGCTCAACCTCGTCCATGATATTACCTTGGAGGGCTTTACCGTACAGTCTGCATTGGGGATTGCGGACCCAATGCTTTTTGAGAACAGCCTCGATGAGGGGCTGGGCGTGCCGACAATATCGATCCAGAAGACGACCGACAGTAGCTTCAACAATATCCGCGTGGAAAATTCTGGGTCGGTCGCCTTCTCCTTCGCTCAGATATTCGGCGTAACCGGGGATGGTCTGCAGGCTGTAGGATCTCACAATAAGGGCGAGCAAGGGAACGGATATGGTTTTTCGCTTTCAGAGGCCTTTGCAAACAATTTCACAAACCTGACGTCGCTCGACGTACGTCATGGTTTGTTGTTCGCGTCATGGTCCGCCGAGCATTACAACGACATCTAGATCGATCAAACCGTTCGCGATGTCAATTTCCACGGAAGTCCTGATTCCGGCAACGTCGTCATAGTGGATTCCATGGTCCAGGATTATGCGACTGACGGCACCGCCTTTCCGGCGGTGGGGCCAGGATCGGAAATCATCCATCCCAACGCAACGATCGAAGCAAACGAGGTTTATTTTCGTCACCTAATTTCGGGCCGGTTGAATGACAGGGTTGCTGCACGTGACTCTGGTGGCAACCTG
>NZOF01000139.1 GCA_002695185.1 Erythrobacter sp. | reverse complement strand
GTCGGTGCCTGGCTGATGGTGGATATGGCGCATTATGCGGGTCTGATCGCGGCGGGTCTCTATCCCGATCCGCTGCCCCATGCTCATGTCGTCACCTCGACCACCCACAAGACCCTGCGCGGTCCGCGCGGGGGGATCATCCTGACCAATGACGAAGCGCTGGCGAAAAAGCTGAATTCGGCCGTGTTTCCCGGAAATCAGGGCGGCCCGCTGATGCATGTCATCGCCGCCAAAGCCGTGGCCTTCGGCGAGGCACTGCGCCCCGAATTTCGCGACTATGCGCGGCATGTCGTCGCCAACGCCCGCGTGCTGGCCGATACGCTGATGGCCGGTGGGTTGGGGATCGTCTCGGGCGGGACCGACAGCCATATGGTGCTGGTCGATCTGCGGCCCAAGGGCGTCACCGGCAAGGCGGCCGAGATCGCGCTGGAACGTGCCGGGCTGACCTGCAACAAGAACGCGATCCCGAACGATCCCGAAAAGCCGTTCGTGACCTCGGGCATCCGGCTTGGCACTTCTGCGGGAACGACGCGCGGCTTTGGCGAGGCCGAGTTCGAACAGATCGGAAATCTGATCCTGCGGGTGATCGACGGACTTGCCGGAAATCCCGATGGCGACCGCGATGTCGAGGCGGCCGTTCGCGCCGAGGTTCAAACGTTGTGCAAGGCGCACCCGATCTATCAACCGGGCGTATGAATGTTTCTTTCTGTTTTCGACATCTTCAAGATCGGCATCGGCCCGTCATCGTCGCACACGATGGGGCCGATGGTCGCTGCCGGACGGTTTCTGGACGATCTGCGCGGTGGTGTTGAACGGATACCGGGGGCGGGTGAGTTGTACCGGCTGGGTGTAAGCCTCCACGGCTCCTTGGCCTTTACGGGCAAGGGGCATGCGACGGATCGCGCGGTGGCGCTGGGCTTTTGTGGTCTGTTGCCCGCGACGCTGGACCCTGATCGCGCCGAGACGATCGAGGCAGAACTGCGCAAAAATTGCGTTGTCCACCCCGAAGAACTTGGCGAACTGCGTTTCGACCCGTCGAAAGATCTGGTCTTTGATTATGGGCCACCGCTTGACGGGCACCCGAATGGATTGATTCTGAGTGCCTATGACAGGGACGGACATACCTGCTACCGGCAGACCTACTATTCGGTGGGGGGCGGCTTTGTCCTGACTGCTGCCGAATTGGAACGGCAGCGGTCAGCCACTGCGCCGATGCATGATGGCAGAGCTGGCCCGGACTTTCCCTATCCGTTTGAAACTGCCGCCGAAATGCTGGCGATGGGCAAGGCTTCCGGGTCCAGCGTCGTGGCCATGAAACGCGCGAACGAGGCCTTGCTGCAAGGAGACGCGCTTGACCAGAAAATCGATCATATCCTCAAGGCGATGGATGATTGCGTCGCGCGCGGACTGTCGCAGGAAGGCGTCCTGCCGGGCGGGCTGAATGTTCGGCGACGGGCGAAAAAGATCCACGATCAGCTTCTCTCCGAAAAAGGTCGCAACCTCGCCCAACCGCATCATGCTAATGACTGGATGAGCGTCTACGCGATGGCGGTGAACGAAGAAAACGCGGCCGGCGGTCGTGTTGTCACCTCGCCCACGAATGGCGCTGCCGGGGTCGTGCCCGCCGTTCTGCGCTATTACCGGGGCCATTGCGTCGGTTCGACCGAAGAAGGCTGTCGCGACCTGCTGCTGGTTGCCGCTGCAATCGGCGGCATCATCAAGCACAACGCCTCGATCTCGGGTGCCGAGGTTGGCTGTCAGGGCGAGGTGGGATCGGCATCCGCAATGGCGGCGGGCGGGCTGTGCGCGGCGCTTGGCGGCAGCAACGAGCAGGTGGAAAACGCCGCTGAGATCGCGCTTGAGCATCATCTGGGCATGACCTGCGATCCTGCGGCGGGGCTGGTGCAGGTTCCCTGTATCGAACGAAACGCGCTGGGCGCGATCAAGGCGGTTTCGGCAGCGTCTCTGGCGCTGCGCGGGGATGGGCAGCACGTCATGCCGCTGGATAACTGCATTCGGGTGATGCTTCAGACCGGCCGCGACATGGACCTGAAATACAAGGAAACCTCGACCGGCGGGATTGCCGTCAACCTGCCTGAATGCTGAGAACCGGAAAGGATTGCTGGGAATGTCTCACCTCATCATGACGGTCTCGTCCTCGGTCCGGACGGGAATCGTGGCAAGGATAGCGGACTATCTGGCTCGGCAAGGCTGCAACATCCTGGACAGTTCGCAATTCTCCGATGTCGTGAATGACCGCTTTTTCATGCGATTGATGTTTTCGGTACAATCCGAGCAGACTCCGGAGTCACTCAGCCAAGCCTTCGCGCCGATCGCTGACGAAACCGGAATGGAGTTTGCCTTTCACGATCCCGCCCGGAAGTCGAAGGTCATCATCATGGTTTCGCGCTTCGGACATTGCCTGAATGATTTGCTGTATCGCTGGCGTATCGGGGCGCTGCCGGTCGATATCGTGGGCGTGATCTCGAATCATATGGATTATCAGAAGATTGTCGTGAATCACGATATCCCGTTCCACTTCATAAAGGTCACCAAGGACAGCAAACAGCAGGCGGAAGCCGAACAGATGCGAATCGTTCGCGATACCGGCGCGGATCTGATCGTGCTGGCACGCTACATGCAGGTGCTGTCCGATCAGATGTGTCAGGAAATGTCCGGGCGGATCATCAATATCCACCACTCGTTCCTGCCCTCATTCAAAGGTGCCAATCCCTATAAACAAGCGTTTGATCGCGGTGTGAAGCTGATCGGCGCGACGTCCCATTACGTGACCGCAGATCTGGACGAGGGACCGATCATCGAGCAGGACATCATCCGCGTCACCCATGCCCAGAACGCTTCGGATTATGTAAGCTTGGGACGCGACGTCGAAAATCAGGTTCTGGCCCGTGCCATCCATGCTCATATTCACCGACGCATCTTTCTGAACGCCGACAAGACAGTGGTGTTCCCTGCCAGCCCAGGCGAGTTCGCGTCCGAGCGGATGGGCTGAACTGCCGCTGTCAGATCATGAAAAATGCCACAGTCATGACGGCGCCGACCAGAACGATGAACACGCGCAAAAGGTCTGTTCGCACGATTCGACGGCTGAGGCGCGCACCTGCGTAGCCGCCCAATGTGGCGCTAACAGCCATCAGCAGTGCCGGTTGCCACGCAATCAGCCCTGCAGCCACGAAGGTCGCCGCCGAAATCAGCGACAGCACCGCAGACAGCAGGTTCTTCAAGCCATTCATGCCATGCATGTCGGTATGGCCGAGCAGTCCGAAGACCGCCAGCAACATTATCCCGACACCGCCATTGAAATATCCGCCATAGATTGCCACCGCAAGGATGGCCGCGCAGGATATGGCAGGGCCGGCAAGCCCGGTTCCATGCTGTCGCAACAGTTTCAGAAGGGACCGGGTGGCGGCAAACATCACGGTGGCCAGCAACAAGAGCCACGGCACGACCCCCATGAAGGTGTCGCCCGGTGTGATGATCAGCAGGATCGCCCCGAGGATGCTGCCCAACGCTGCGATGCCGATGATCGCTTTCAGGCCAAGTGCGCCTTCCGCGCGCATGTCCTCGCGGAATCCCCATGCGCTGCTGAGATAACCAGGCAGCGCCGTCAAAGTCGCCGTTGCATTGGCGCTGACTGGGGGCAGGCCAGCATAGAGAAGGGCAGGAAGGCTGAGAAATGTCCCGCCACCAGCAACGGCATTCAGCAGGCCCGCCGCAAAACCGGCAATAGAAAGAAAAAGCAGTTCAAGCAACATGTGTTGGATCCGTTCGGTGCGTGTGTCTATGTCACTTGCGCCTTTCCATATTGGTCTGCAAATTGGTCCGTGGAAGGGGGCTGCAGATGAGACGCAAAACAGCCGAACTGCGGTCAGCACTAGTCGGACTGCTGGAAGATCTGGAACCCGGAGCGCGATTGCCCGCCGAACGGGATCTGTCGCGCCAACTTGGTTGCAGTCGGCAGACACTCAGAACATGCCTGTCGGCGCTTGAGAAGGACGGTGCCATCTGGCGCCATGTCGGACAGGGCACCTTTCGCGGACCCAGGCCCCGGTATCTGCCGCTCCGTGACCTGTTATTGATCGAGGGTGCCACGCCACCCGACGTGATGCGGGCAAGGATGCTGTTGGAGCCGATGGTGGCGTCCGAAGCTGCGCGACATGCCGTTGCCAATGACATCGCCCTGTTGCGGCAGAAAGTCAGGCAGGGCCGTCAGGCCCCCGACCGCGCCGCATGCGAACAGGCGGACGACGCATTCCATCAAGCGTTGGCCAACATCTCGCGCAATCCGGTGCTTGTAGGCTTTCTCGGCTATCTGTCCGGCGTACGTCGTCGCGTTGCCTGGCAACGAGCGTGGGAAAGGACATATCGTCGCATCGGGGTGGAGGCGTTCAGAACCATCCACAGCGACCAGCATGACCGGATCGTCGATGCCGTCGAGCGTCATGATACCAGTGGCGCATCGGCGGCGATGGCGATTCATCTCGAAACGGTCAGCCTGGACATGGGTGCGACCGGCAATTCGGCCTCATGAGGTCTGTCAGGCCACCCCGTATTTGTCGAATGGCACATTCGTGTGGCATGATTCATTCGAGGAGTCGCGAGGAAAGAGGAGGACCTCATGCCAGATCACCTGGAAGATCGGGACAGCGATATTCATTCAGTCAGTGACCGGAGAACTCTGGACTGCGGCACGGACAATCCTGACACCGGGCGCCGCGCGCTTTTGCGCGGGGGGGGCCTCGGCCTTGGGGGCGGCCTTGGGGATGACCATCCCGTTCGAACGGAATCTGCCCATGGGGCTGATCCCGGTGGCGCTGGCGCAGGATACCGGACAGGAGCATCTGGGCGACAAGGATGGGCTTTCGGTGCTGAGCGACCGGCCGCTGAACGCCGAGGTGCCGGCCTATTTGCTGGATGACGACCTCACGCCCTATGAGCATCTTTTCATCCGCATGAACGGGCTTGTCCCGCAGACCGCGCTGGACGGCGACGCGGCTGGCTGGAAGGTGACGATCGACGGTGAAGTCGACACGCCGCTGGAACTGAGCATCGAGGATCTGAAATCGGGGTTCGAGAATGTCACCAGCGCGCTGGTGCTGGAATGCGGCGGCAACGGGCGGGCGTTCTTCAACCCCGGCGCCTCGGGCAACCAGTGGACCACGGGCGCCGTCGGTTGCCCGGAATGGACCGGTGCGGCTCAAGGACGTGCTGGCCAAGGCCGGGGTCAAGGACAGCGCAGTCTATACCGCGCATTACGGCAATGACGTGCATCTTTCCGGCGATTCCGAGAAGGAGGTGATTTCGCGCGGGGTGCCGATTGACAACGCGATGGCCGAGGACGGGATCATCGCATGGGACATGAACGGGCAGGACATCCCGGCGCTGCATGGGTTTCCTTTGCGGCTGGTCATTCCGGGCTATCCGGGTTCGGCCTGCCAGAAATACCTGACCAAGATCACCATTCGGGATCAGGAACATGACGGGGCCAAGATGACCGGCTATTCCTATCGTCTCCCGGCCTATCCCGTCTCGCCGGGCACAGAGGTTCCTGAACAGGATATGGTGGTGATGACCGAAATGCCGGTCAAATCGCTGGTCACCTTCCCGCGCACCGGGACCGAGGTGGCGTCGGGCACGGCCAGCGAGGTGCGCGGTCATGCCTGGGCCGGCAATGGTGACGTGGCAGCCATGCATGTCTCGATCGATTTCGGCCAGACCTGGCAGGAGGCCAAGCTTGACCCGCCGCCGAACCGATTTGCCTGGCAGCGCTGGCGTGCGGATGTGACACTGCCTCAGGCTGGCTACTATGAGGTCTGGGCGCGGGCGACCGACAAGAACGGGCTTAGCCAGCCGGTCACGACACCGGGCTGGAACCCGCGCGGTTACGGCAACAACATGGTGCATCGCATCGCCCTGATCGCGACATGAGGAGAGAGCGGATGCGTGCCCTGATTTCCGCAGCGGTCGCCGTTGCCCTGTTAGGCATCCCTGCCGCGACAATGGCGCAGAGCCGTCCCGATCCGATGCGTGCTGCGGCTTCGGCGGCAGGAACACCGTCAGCCGACGATCCGATGGCGGCGCTGCGCGCACCGGCGCAGGATCCCGAGGCGGAGATTTCCGCCAATGAAGAGCTTGGCGGACTGCCCGATGCGCGGGGTGCCGAGGATACGTTTTATCAATGCACCGCCTGTCACTCCACCGAGATCATCAAACAACAACGGATCACCGATGCCCGTTGGGACGATCTGTGGCAGTGGATGGTCGACGAACAGGGCATGTTCGAGCCCGAACCCGAGACGAAGACCGTGATCCTCGACTATCTCAAGGCCCACTTCTCGTCCGAGCGGTAGCTGCCGCCCGGACGAGACGTAAGGTCGGGGTCAACGTGCATCGCGCGGCCTCGTATCGCGGGCCTCACGATGTTGAGCGGTGGTAGACTGGTGCCGCGGCGGCCGACCGATGATATCAGTTGCCTTCGAGATAGGCTTTCAGTGCCACAGCGTTGTTATGCGCCTCATCCTTGGCGGCGAAGACCAGCGTCACGCGCCCCTTGTCGAGCCTTTGCTTCAGCGGCGCGACGGCGTCGCCGTTCTTGTCCAGTTCCTTTGCATATCGCGTTTGGAATTCCTTCCACTTGGCCGGGTCGTGACCGAACCAGTCGCGCAGCGCGTCGCTGGGCGCGATTTCCTTCATCCAGTCGTCGAGGTGCAATTCTTCCTTCGAGACGCCGCGCGGCCACAGGCGGTCGACGAGGATGCGCTGCCCATCCGACGGCGCCGGGGCCTCATACGCGCGCTTGAGCCAGATCTGTGTCATCGCATTTGCTCCGTTCCGGATTCAGGCATCGTCTCTCGACCCGTGGCCGTGACGATGGCATCGATGGCGGCTGCGATCGGCATTTCGGCCCAAGGCTCGCCGGATGTGCGCGCCAGTGCCGCCGCCACGCCCGCGACCGCCCGAGCCACGGCTGTGTCGAGATCGACCCCGAGGGCCAGCCGTGCCACTGTCAGGCCCGCCAGCAGATCGCCGGTGCCGGCCGGCCGGACCGGCAGCCTAGGCATCTTGATGATGCTGCGGCCGGCGTCGCTGACCGTCACCGTGCCAAGCCGGTCTGGCCAGCCCTCGACCGGCACCGATGTCGCGACCACGGCAGGCGTGCCCAGAACGGCGCGGGCGGCGGCAACGGCATCCGGGCCGTCGATGGCGACGCCGGAAAGCGCTTCCAGTTCGAACGCGTTCGGCAGGATCAGATCGGCCAGCGGCACGAGATCTTCGGCGAAAGCCCTGCGTAGCGCCGCATCGGCGAAAAAGCCCAGATCGGCGTCGCCAATCACCGGATCGCAGGCGTAAAGCAGATCCGGGTTCGCGTCCTTGGCTTGCCGCACAAACGCGGCCACCACCGAGGCAGTCCCGGCCTGGCCCATGAAGCCCGACAGAATGGCCGTTGCGCGCTGGTGGATCCCGCGCTCGGCAAGGCCCGACAGGATCTCGTCGACCAGATCCGGGTCCAGCAGGCGGCCGCGCATCGAGGGATAGTGCGGATGGTTCGACAGTAGCGCAGTCGGCACTTCGATCACTTCGACCCCGCAGGCACGCATCGGCCAGGCAGCGGCGGAATTGCCGACATGGCCCCATGCGATCTGGCTCTGAATCGAGATGACGATGGGCAAGGGTCGGCCGGGGCGCTCCTCGGGTTCTGCACTCATGCCGGCGTTTCCAGCCGGCGCGTCCAATCCTCGGTGCGCCCATTGGCCAGCCGCGCTTCGGCCATGTTCCGCCACCGTTCGGGCAGGCCGGGCAGTGCGGCGAAGGCGGTCAATGCCGTGCGGTTGTTTCGGTCCCGATAAAGAAGGGTCCAGACCCGATCGAGGCTCCATTCCGGATGCGGTCGTTCGACCAGCCGCGCCGTCTGCCCCGGCGCGATGTGCCCGGGTTTGAGAACACGGAAATACCAGCCAGTGCGCCCGGATTCCTGCACGCGACGTGCCATGTCGTGCCGCTGGAAGCGCAGGTTCAGCCGCCAACAGGGTTGGCGCGCTTGACTCACCTCCAGCAATGCCTCGCCAAGCGTCCACTGATCGCCCAGACAGATATCGGCCTCGACTGCGCCGTGGACGACAAGATTTTCCCCGAAGGCACCGGGTTGAAATTCTGCCGCAAGCTCAGGAAGATCGTTGCGCCAGGCTGGATAATGGGCGGCGGCATAGGCGTGGATGGCCTTGTCGGGGCCTCCATGATTGCGCCGGTCGCCCTGCTCATCACCATCCAGTCCACAGACTGCCGCGGCAATCGGTCCTGCGACACTGTACTTGCGGATGCCACTCGGAATGGCTTCGGCACGGAGCGGCTTCACGCGACCGACACGCACCTGAGAGACAAGAAATTCAGGCATGACGAACCCCCCTGCATTCATTGGACCATCATGAAGGTTGAGCCAAGTCATGTGCCGGCATCAGAAGGTGAGGCGTTCAGAGTGATCGGGTGAGTCATAGAGTGCGCAATACGGCTTCGGCCCTGCGCTCTGCCTGAACACGTTCGCTTATACCCTGCGTCACGGCTCACGCGCTCGGCCTTAAGGCAATGAAATTGACAGATATTCTTTTACGTTTATGCCCGTCAGAGCGATCCTGATGGTGCTGAACGGAAGTAAGGCGAAGGCCCGAAACAACCGCTATGCTCCGCGCGGTGGGATCCAACTCCGTAGAAGCCGACCGTAACCTGCGGCGGCGGCAAACAGAGCCAGTCATGACGAAACTTTCCGACACCCGGAGATTAATCCTGCCCAGGTCGTGCACCCGTGTGGGCAATCTCGCCCCACCATTGCCGAAGGGACTGCGCGGGCGCGGCGGCAAATATATCGGTCGGGAGGCTGTTCAAGCTCGGGCATGGGTTTCCAGCACCCTCTGCAGCACCCCGGTGCCGATGCTCACGGATTCCCCGGTGGTTTTTTCCATCTCGGCCGACAATTCCACCGCCATGATCGCAGCGACGCGGGCGGGCCATGTCACCCAGGCATCACGTTCCTGCCGGGCGAGGCGAAAGACCAGCGTCTCGGCCCGTGCACGGTCGACCAGCACGCCCTTCTTCTTCTGGATGGCGATCTGGCGTTCCTGCGCCTGATAGACCGTCAGCGCCGTCCGGGCCTTCAGATAGGAGGAACTGTCGCTCGGACCGGAGATCGACGGGGCGGAGAGGTTCTCCGCGGGGCGCGACGTCCGTTTCGGTGCCGATATTTGTCGCGCGGTGCCGCCTTTCGACCGGTTCTGCTGATCGGGATCGGTGGTTGCCGCGCGCCGGGCATCAGACGCCGCCGCATCGATGAACCATCGGCAAACAGCACCAGCCGCCCTCTTTCGCGCGCCTTCTGGATTGCCCCGCGCGACAGCCCGACATGGGCCGCATAGGCGCGTTCGCTCATGCCCTGCATCGCGGCTCTCCCTGTTGATTATAAAGCAATGATATTACTGAGAATTATCTACACTTCAGGCCGCGCCAGAGCGATGCTGCATCAACGAAACGATGCACCCGGAGACCGGAATGACCCGCAAACCCGCCCGCAGCAATGAAGCCGCCCTGACCGCCTTCATCGCCAAGAAAGTCGAAATCGACGCCATGCTGGCCCGGGTTGCAGGCCTTCAGTGACGATCATTTCGGCGCCGATCCCGAGCGGGTGAGTTGGGCCAATGTCGGCAGCCTCGAACATCAGGCGAACCTGCTGAAGCAGATCAGCGATTTTGCCTTCGGCGAGGGCGAACACGCCGCCTGATTGGTCGGCCAGAAACGACTGTTATGCCCCGCGCAGCGGGGTCCGGTTCCGTAGAAGCCGACCGCAGCACGCGGCGGCAATGCACGGAGCCATCCATGACTAAACTCACCGACACCCAGACCCTGATCCTGACGCGCGCCAGCGCCCGGACCGGCAATCTCGCACTGCCGCTGCCCGAGGGGCTGCATGGGGCTGCAGCGAAGATGACCATCGGCCGGATGATCAAGCTTGGCTTCCTCGAAGAGGTCGATGCCAATCTTCGGCGTAACGAACCGCTCTGGCGTGAAACCGGCGACGGGCATGGCACCACGCTGATCGCCACGCCCGAAGGCCTTGCGGCCGTCGGCATCGACCCGGTCGTGGTGAAAACCATGGCGGGCTTGCGCGATGCCAAGCCCGAGGCCATCGCCGCCGCCCAGCGCCCCGGCACCAAACAGGCCCAGCTGATCGCCATGCTTCAGGCGCCGGAGGGCGCAAGTATTGCCGAGATCGCCGAAGCGACGAATTGGCAACACCATAGCATCAGGGGCGCCATTTCCGGTTCGCTGAAGAAGAAGCTGGGGCTGGATGTGACCTCCGAAAAACTCCCCGAAAGGGGCCGGGTCTATAAGCTGAGCTCGGCCTGATCTGGTGCCGCATCATCCCTCCTTCTGCAGCTGATACGCCAAGGTTCGGAGCGCATACGCTGCAAACAGGGGACCACGCCATTGCCACAGAGGCGGAGCCTGTCCACCCTGTTGGCCAGCCCATCAGCGCCTCGACGAATGGCGGGTTCAGCGTCCGGCGCTGATCTGAGATATCGCTTCCAGCCGTTGGCATCGTGGGGACTTGGCGGCCAAGCAGGCCGTTGACAGGGGTGTTCTCCAGCGTCGTTGCCCCATCCTTGTGATCCCGCGCCGTCGGCGTCATCCACATCTGGCTCGCATGGGTCAGATCGGCCGATTTGCGGTTGCCTGCGCTCGGTTTGTTGCCGTCCGCCGCCAGCGGCGTCGGCCATTGCGTGGCCGTGGTCGCGAGGTTCATCCCGTGCTTGCCCGCCGCCTGCGACGGCGTCGGTCTGGTCTGCCGGTTTTCGTTGGCGCTGGCCCGGGGCGTCGGCCAGAGGCGCAGGTTCTCGCTGCGATTGTCGCCGCTCGACCGGGTGCCGGAGCAGGCGCGCGGGGTCGGCCAGTTCGTCGCTTTTCCGGATGGCGAGGATGAACAGCCGTTCCCGGCGGTGGGGCGCGCCGACTTCCGGCGCCGTAAACAATCCTGCCGCAAGCCTGTAGCCCATGCCAATCAGTCCTTCTGCGACTTCGGGGAAGCCGCGCCGAAGCGGGCCATGCTGGCGGCGATGCGCGGCACCTGATCTGGCCCGTGCATCTTCGCGTTCCGGGCATAGGGGCGCAGGCGCTCGATCGGCCAGAACTCGATCTGGCGCGGCGCGAAGGTGAGGTCCATGGGGCAGGTTGGTCCTGTGGTTTTGGGTGGCTTTGGGGCGGGTGGCTCCCGGTGGCTTCTGCCTCGATGGATTCCGCCTGGATTCCCCGAAGTGGATTCCGAAGGTGGCTTCCTGGATTCCGCCGGAATCCAGAAGGAATCCACCCTCGCCTGGTGATCAAAGCCTTGTTTTATTGGTCGAAACGGCTCTCAAACTGGATAGGTGGATTCCATCTGGATTCCCCGGTGAAATCGCCTGACGCTGGCAAACTTCTGCGCTGCGCCCCCCCGAATACCGACAGCGCCGGGGAGGCACCAGAGGAGGGGGATCATTGCGCACACAGCTTCGCATCTTCGAGCGTACTGGCATAGATCAGGCAGCTTTCAATGTCGTCCAGCCGCGCTGCCATCTTCTTGGCAATCTCGAGATTCTCGTTGAAATCGTCGACCAGCTCATTGTGTTTGCTCAGAAGGGAATCATGTGCTTCGACGCATTCGGTTACGTCTGATTTGCAGGTGAACCCCTCGTAGTTGCACTGGTACTGATCGAAACAGGCAGCGTTGCGGTCGACGCACATTCCGCTGCTCGAGCAAACCTTGTCGCCGTAGTCCAGGCAAGCGGGCTGCGTGCCAATTCGACAAGAGAAGCCCTGTCCCAGAGTTGGCGAAGCAGCCGCGATGGCCAGTAGCGGTATCAGAGTTCGCATCAGCTTGGTTGCCACGACCTATGACCCCGACATTTCCGACAGCATAGCCTCCGCCTGCGCCAGGACACCGCGCACTGCGGCATCCTCGAGGTCCGGCGGATAACCAAACTTCCTCAAGATGCGCTTCACGAGCACTCGCAATCTTGCCCTGGCGCTGTCGCGATGAGCCCAGTCGATGCTGACATTGGCCTTGAGCCCCTTGAGCAGTTCATGGGCGATGATTTTCAGCTGATCATTGCCGAGGATTTCGACCGCGCTCAGGTTGTCAGCGAGGGCGTCATAAAAGGCGATTTCTTCGGCAGAAAGCCCGGTTTCCTCGCCACGGTTCCGAGCTTCGCGGACCTCCTTGGCCAGCACGATCAGCTCCTGCAGCACCTCAACGGTGCTGATGGCGTTGGTGTGATAACGGGCGATAGCTTCCTCAAGTCGCTCCGAGAACTTCCGGGTCGCGATGACGTTCGACCGACTGCGCGACCGGATCTCGTCGTTCAGGAGTTTCTTCAGTGCTTCGAGGGCGAGGTTCTTCTTCTCCATCTGTCCGACTTCGGCAAGGAACTCATCCGACAGAATGGAGATGTCGGGTGACGACAGCCCTGCCGCCGATAGTATATCGACGATTTCCGTTGAGGCGACGGCATCGTTGACGATCTGACGAATAGCCAGATCGCGATCGACGACGGAACGGCCGGAGGTGTCGGAAGCCTTGATCATCGCCGCTCGGACGGTCTGGAAAAAGCCCACTTCGTCGCGAACCTTGCGCGCGGTGTCGCTTGCCGAGCAG
>NZOF01000138.1 GCA_002695185.1 Erythrobacter sp. | reverse complement strand
TGAAGCGATTGTCGCAGTATTCCTCGCAGGTGAGCTGCGTTCGGCCTTTCAGCGAACGAACGAGGCGGGCCTCTCCGGTCTTGGCAATCTGCACGACGGGCGAATAGCCGTTTGCGAGATCTTCGTGGATCTGCGTGATGAGCGGATCGACATTGAAATTCGTCATCAGCTGTTCGATCGTCTCGCGCTGATACGATGCTTCGCTGTTGAACCCCCGGCTCCGGACCCTCTTGTCATTGCCGGTGCAGATCGCCCAGGCTTCCTTGGTCAGCTTGTTGTACTTTTTGTAGGCGTTGACGGTCGTGTCGAAGGTCACGCGCTGCTTCGGCGTCAGGTAGTATTCAATTTCGTCATATTCGACGCCATCGAACGAGAGGGTGCGGGAGCAGTAACGGCCAGCCGCCTTGAGATCGATGCAGATCTGTTCGAGGGCTGCCTCGTCGAGGTTCATCATCTCGTCGGTGAAGTGAGCCTGGCTGTCGAAAGGCGCATTTTCACCCCACAGACCCAAGCGAGGCGCGTAGCCGAGGTTATAGACGTCCGTTGCCATGGTAGCCGAGGCATAGATGACGCCGCCGCGGGGCAATGCGTCCTGCAGTTCGACGCCGCGCATGCCCTGCTGGCTCTGGTTGCGGCGGCCGGCGCCTTCGTCGTGCTTGTCCTCGACGGCGTTGCGCATGTTATGAGCTTCGTCGAAAACGATGATGCCTTCGAAGACATCGTCTTCGTTAGCCCAGTCGAGGAGGCTCTGGTAGCGCCTGTCGTCGCGAATGAGCGCATAGGTCGTCACGATGACGCCATCGCGGCTCGGCAGCGGCTCGCGGGCGCTGCGGGTTCCCTGGAACATGATCTTGCTCGCATCGCCGCCGATCATGTTCCACGCATCCATGATATGGTCGACGTGCTTCGATCGCTCGACGACGATGACGTGGCGGCGCTTGCCGCGAAGCCACTGGTCCATGATGACGGCGCAAAACTCGTTGGTCTTACCGACGCCGGTGCCGTCGCCAATGATGAAGCCGCCCTTCATTGCCGGACCGCACAATCCTTTCGGCGATCCCGGAAGGAACTCGGTCACGGCCTGCAAGGCATAGACGACAGTCTCGTACTGCGCGTCGGAGATGAAGCCGCGCTCGATAGCAACCGTAGGTAGACGCGGCTGGTAGGTGGCTTTCGGATAGGGCGTGGCAGCCAGGGTAGCTGGTTCGATAATCGAGGTGGGATGGCGCGTCAGGCGGGGCGAAAAGACCGTGCTCGGGCGCCAGGGATCATGAACGGTATCGAAGATTTCGATGTCCTGAGCCTGCTCGGCCGGACCATAGGCGAGTTCGATATTCTGCGATCCGCCAGACGTTCGGACGGACAGTCCATCGATGATGCGGCAAGCGTCGGCAAAATCGCCAGTGTCGTGGCTGCCTTCTTGTGACGCGCCGAGCAGGACGATCGGGATGTCGCGGTAGGTCAGCCGAAAGCCGCCCTTCATGCCTTTGGCGATATCACCGAAGATGACGCCGCGCTCGGTTGCAGCGCCGAAGACGTTGGTGCTGCTCTCGATGACGTCGAGGCCGCACGCGCGGGCAAGATCATCATATTCGCCGGGCCGAACGGTGGAATCGATCTGGGCCACTGCGCGCGCTGCCAGCACCATAGCTTCTGCTGCTGCGTCATTTTCAAGACGGCACAGAAGCGCGATCTTCGACAAATTGCGCTCAAGGCTAGCGCCGTCGCTGATCGGGCTGACGAACTTGCGGAACAGGAAGACCGAATGAGCAAGGACGCGGTAGCGGTCGGCTACGTCGATCGGGTCGATGGGCTTCTGGGCGCGGATCTTCGTAAGCTGCGCTGCAAGGTCCATTACTTTTTCCTTCAAAAACTGGAGTTCGGTCCAACAGCCATGGCTGTCAGGAAGAGGCCGGAGGAGAGGACGCGCCCCGTCGAGGCGCGTCCTTCATTTTTCAGGCAAAGATCGCCGCGCCGTCTGCGCTGTCTTCGTCGCCCGTGTCGTTGGCGGCAGCGAACGGATTGTCGGGATCGTCATTCGCTGCAGTCGTTGCGAGAAGACCTGGCGCCCAGCTGGTGACCTGAGCGCGTTCGTCGGCCGCAAGGCGCCCCCCGCCCTGCCGGGCATCATCGGCGATCTGCGCGATCGTCTCGATCATGTCGTTCTTGCTCTTGCCGAGCTTCACCTTGAGCCGTTCAGGCAGGATCTGGTTGCCGAGGCCCTTCAGCGCTCCGGTGGTCAGCGTGCCGAGGAACGCACGGTTGATCGACCAGTGATCTGCCGAGCTCGTCCCGCTGATCTCGATCAGGTTCTCGTAAAGGGGCGTGATCTTGTAGAGGTTCGAGCTGATCGTGCGGGCGAGTTCCGTCTGGAAGACGAGCATGAGTTCGTCATTCGTCAGACCGGCGAGCTGCGTCATCAGGTCCTTGTAGGGACTGGTGACGTCGACGCCGCGGGTCTTGAAGATGGCCGCGACTGCCTCGTTCTTTGTTTCGATGACGCTGCGCGCGATACCGTTCTCGTCGAGCGAGGAAAGATCGGAATAGGTTTTTGACGCGGCGAGCGGGCGCGCGGCCGAATTGCCGATGAGGCCGGCGATAGTGGTCACCATCGCGAGCTTGGAATCCTGCAGGATCATCTTTTGAATGACGGCGGCGCGTTCGGCTTCGAGCTGGCGAAGGGTTTTGGGGCCCTCGACATATTCGTCCTTGGTTTCGGTCTCGGTCGCATTGATCTGGTCGCGCACACCCTCTTCGATGTCGCTATCGTCGCCGAAGATGGCCGAAGCTGCATCTGCGTCGGTGTCGTCGATGTCGTTGACGCGCTCTTCGTGGCGAAGGGCAACGCCGGCATGCTCGACGATTTCGCCGGTAGGATAGCGCACGAAGACGACCATGGCCTTCGCCTTGTCGGTCACGCCGTTGTTATAGCGATAGGGGTCGTAGTCGCGCTCGTTGAGCACCTTGACCTCTGCCCAGCCCTCTCCCTGGCGTTCTTCGACCTTGGCCTTCAGAGCTGCGTCCTGCAGCGGGATGAAGTCGCTCTGCTTCATGTAGCGGCGATCGGCTGGATCGAAGAGATCGCGGCGGACGGTCTCTTCTTCGACATCGTCTGGATTGAACAGGGCGAGCTCCAGCGAGACAAGCTGGTCCTGGAGGCGCGAGCGGACTTCATGTGCCGAGCGGTAGCGCCGCGGTTCTGCATTGATCTCGTCGAGGATCTGCTTCTGCTCGGCAGGCGAAGCCATGGTCATGGCGCTGGCCCAGTCGAGATCGCGCTCGTTCTCCTTCACGAGTGCGCGCGCGCCGTCTTCCAGCTTTGCGTAGGACAGCCGCTGTTCAACGATGCGAGTGCTGACGCCGTAGCCGTTGGCGATGTCGGTGATGGTGCGGCCCATTTCGATCAGGCGCGAAAAGGCCTCGAACTGGTGCATGGGGTGCATCGAGATCGAAATGTTCTCGCTGGTCGCGATTTCGAGAGCGGTCGCGTCATCCATCTTCCGTTCGTCGACGATGATGGCGCGGTCTGCGGGCCATTCGCCCGAAGCGATCAGTTCGCCGATATTGATGAAGCGGTTCTGGCCAGCGATGACCTCTGCGCCCGTCGCGGTCGGCCGGGTGATGATCGGCATGAGCTGGCCGACATTGAGAAGGCTCGCCTTCATCTCTGCGCGGGCCTCTTCAGAGGCGGCTGGGCGCGGATTGCCGTCCCAGATGGTCAGTTCTGCATGGATACGTTTCTTGATGGTCATAGGGCTCTGCTCCTGGCTGATGCACGTAGAAAAGGCCGCAGAAGCGATGCTCCTGCAGCCAATTTTCCCTCCCCACGGGGGGTATCTCTTATCTCCGGTTCACCGGATGGATCTGGTTCTTCTGCAAACGCGTTGCTGGCGATCTTGCGAGGATTGTGGCAGTGGCGTGCCAGGCTAAACGGGGGAAATCATGAGTTGGGGGATCATTGCGCTGGGACTGGCCCTGGCAAATCTGAGCGCGCAAACAGTTGTCTACGAGGATGCGCGGGGCGCACGCACTGGCACCGCGTTCGAGGACAAGCACACGTGTTCCATAGTCGGGCGCGGCCCGCGCTGGAATTTCGTCATTATTCCTGTTGCCGGCACATCAGAGATCGAAATCGGAGTGGCCGCTGTTAAGGGCGCCAACAACGAAATACCGCGCGGACAACGCGTAAGGCTTTCTGATCATTCGTCGCTCCTGGTGAGCGATCGCGAGGTGATTTATGGAGAGCAGGAGTATAGCCTTACGGCCGCCGCGCAGATCGATGAATTGACAACCGATTATGGCCTTGAGGTTGGATATTACCTTTCAACCGATTGGAACTTTCGCCCTGAAGACTTCGCCAGTTCGAGAATGGCGATAACGCACGGGGATATGTTCAGTCTGGACCGCGCGACCATTGCGCAATTCAAGGATTGCCTGGCGCGCTTCGATGGCTTCGACCGAAACAGGGCGAGGCAAGCGAAGGCCGAAGGGTTCGAAGAACTGACGAATAACCCCGACTTCGTTCAGTTGATGCGTGAGCATCAATACGACCCGGAAACGCGTTATATATCGTTCGAGGTGTCAGTCGTTATCGGGCCCCACGACAACATGGCCGGCTGCAAAACAGCCACGAAAGACAAGGATCTGATGGCGCGGACCTGCGCTTACATCGCAGATAATTTGCGTTTCAAATCCTCGGTCAACCAATTTGGGATCGGCGAGGACGCCACGGTCAGGCTGAGATATGAGGCCATGTAGATGCCCTCTGCAGTTCTCGGCCTTGTAAACCGGTGTCAGCTTATGATTTCGGCGGCGATCCGGGCGTCTGACAGAGCATGGCGAATGATGCCGGCATGGGGATTACCGGGCCGAAGATAGGCTTTCACGGCGCGCGAAGTCGCCTTTTCGACCACGACGAAATCAGCCTTGATCCGAAAAAGCTCTCGCCTGGCTGCTTCAGAAAGCGTGCGACTGGGTTCGACCAGCGCCGATAGCGACACGTTCTGGATGATCAGGCTGTGCGGATCGTAGTGCTGCATGAGATGCGCCGGATAGGCGATATCTGTCCCGGCAGCGCGCTTCCACGAATGCCGCAGAAATGCGGCTTCGTCCAAATAGGGATGCGCACCGAACAGAAATCCGGTGCGCGCATGCCAGTAGGCGCCTAAAACGAACGCGATGGCGACTAGCGGCAATCCGGAGAGGATATTGACAGTCGACATCGCGTATTTTCCATTCTGTTATTTCAGCCCTGATCCCTTCCGAACCGGATGATGGAGCCCTTCTCCCCCCTCGCGGTCATGTCAGAGCAAATGCGCTGGGCATCGAGCCAGGCCAGCGGTGCAAATGCGAGGGAGTTCTCGCGTTCGATGGCGCCCGGGACATAGGCGATCTGCAGATCCGAGAATTCGGCGTGCTTGGCGCGCTCGGCTGGAGCGGCAAGTCTGATCTCGCCCTTATCGCCCTTCACATCGAGTTTGACGGCGTAAGTCGCGGGCGGATCGGCAATTGAGGGATTGGGAGGCGCCTTTGCAGCCACACCGCTCGAGGCGATGGAGGCGATCGCGGCCATTGCAAAGGCGGCCGCCTTCGATTTGCGGATAAAGGGCAGGATCTTGCGCTTGCCGGATACCGGCATCGCGCTGTCTCCAACCTGCATCGCCGCGTCATTGGCGGCAGAATCGGGCTGCTCGAACATGGGCAGGATAGCCTGCAGATCGGGCATGCCGCGCGCGGGGCGCTGCGCTGCCAGAATGGCGGCACGGGCCTTCTGGACAAAGGTTGCGCGCTTGATGGGCTGCTCGGGCTGTTCTTCTGCGGCCAGATCGAGTTCCTGCTGCGTAGCGCCTGCAAAAGCGTGGTCTTCGGCGATTTCCGCAGCAACAGTCTGGTCGACCTCGATAAGAGCGTCGGTGAAATCGACTGCAGGCAAAGCCTCGATAACACGGGGCCGTTCGTATTCGCTGGAACTCAGCAGCGCACTGCTATCGCCCAGGCGCACGTCGATGTCCGCGTGTTCCTTGTAGAGCGCCACGGCCAGCTTCCACTGACGGGCGCAGTTCTCGGAAAGGTCGAGAGGCTTTCCGGATGCGCCGATCTGCTTGAACAGCTTGTCGACGTTGGCTGTGATCTGGCGGATGCGCTCGCGGGTAAGGTCGTACATCGCGGCAACATCATTCGCGCAGGTTTCGTGCAGTTCGCGAAGAATGAAGATGTGAATGTCGCGCATTCCGGTCAGAATGCCGCGCGGATAGACGTAGCCGCCGATCTCGAACTGGCCGACGCGCCCCGACATCATCCTCGCAAAGATCTCGTCCATGCGCCGATAGAGCAGTGACTTCTCGGCGTTGTCGTGGACCCTCTGCTCGGCCTCGGGGTTGAGATTATTGATTTCGGCGTAGGCGCACCCATCCGGGTCACCGCGGAAGATGGGTTCGTCCATGCTGAAATGCTTGATGTCGAGGTTTTTCGCGAGCGCGCGGCGTGCCGGGAACAGATGCAGTTCGAGCGTACGCAGCTCGGCCATCAGCTTCCAATGAACGAAAGTGCTGAAGGAGGAACGCTCTGGCTCCCATGTGGCGACCGCGGAATTGATCGCGATGAGCGAGTGCTGCTGGACGTCGTCGACGTGGTCCTTCATGCCCTTGCGGGCGACCTGCTTGCGTATCGACGACTGGAGAATTTCATAGATCGACCATGTCAGCCGATCGGTTTCCCGGCGATGGCGCGCAGGCGAAAGGCCTTGCGCTGACAGGTCTTGTAGTTTCGCCGCAATGGCGTCGAGTTCTTTGAGCGTTCGCATGATTGCCCCCAAGCTTTGCTGTTCGATCCGGGGGTAAATTAGTTTCCAAGGCGCAAGCTTGGCAAGCGTTTTCAGGATGGGAAAACGGCTTTGCGGGCCGTTAATCCTATTTCAACCTAAAAGGTCCGCAGAAGCGCTGCATTCTGAAAAATTGTCTATCCTAAAAAAATTTTCCGACGCACAGTCGAAGCCGTCATTTTTGACGGATTACAGCCAAATTTGAGGGTGAAGGACAGTCGCAAAAGACTAAGAAAACGTTATCGAAGCGTCGGCATCAGGCAGCAGTTGGCGATCCGATTTATGGTGTGGAAAGCTGCATTCTGGCAGCCGGACATGCTGTAAAATTAACGATTGAAGGAGGATCGATAAATCCGTTTGAGGTGGCCTCCCCAGGCGCTGGAAGGTTTGAGGAAGAGTGAGCCGCTTTCTAGCCCTTCACCGGATTTCATCCTATAATTGCTGATGATGGAAGAAACGGTCTTAAGCTTGCCTGATTTTGACGAGCCCGAAGGGGTTCGCGTGGATGCCGCCAAGGTGCGCGGCCGGATCAGGGCGCTTATTTCGCAGTTTATGGAGCGCCCTCGCCCGCTCCCCCCTTCCGATGCCGATTTGCTGAACGAGTTTCTTGCAAGCTCGCGCCCCGCGTTCGCTACAGTGATCGCCGAAATGGGTGAGTTGAGAGCAAGGCTCGCCAAAGCGAAGCCTGGCGAAGTCGCTGCCATCGAGAGATCGATGAACGAAGCGAGGGCTCGGCGATCTGAAATCGTTGCGAGCGCCGCGGTCAGCGAGGAGTTTCTCACCCGCAGGTCTGAGGCCAAGGCGCGTTATAACGAAGCGCTGGGCGCGTTCGAGGATGAGGAAGAGACGATCAGCGCGTTAAAGCCTTTCCTTGGCATGCCGCATCTGCCGGCAATCGAGGCTTACGAGCTCTCTGCAAAGGCGATCCTTGCTGAACTGAGCAGGACATCGCCCTTGGCGCCCAGAAAGGGCCAGATGGTGTTGCAGGAACCCGAAGACACGCACCTAAAGCCGCAGTTCACAGCACGCTCGGCTTTGGCGTCCGGCCTGGATGAAAAGCTTATCGGCAAACGCAAGATGGTGGCGATCCCGTTTCATCATGCCAGTTCCGAAGCCGCCGAGGCTGGCGGTCTTGGCGCGGTCGAGAAATCACGAAAAGCCTATTTCCTGATCGATTCCAGACGGCCGATCGGGATGGGGACCTGGGCCAATCTCGATGATTACCTGCCCTATGCGTTTAGAAGCCTTTCGGTGCCGCTGCTTCCCGTGATCGATCCGAGCTGCACGCGCTTCGGCTTTGAAGAGGCCTTCGGCAAGGCGACATGGGGGCACATCGAGGCGGAGGAGAAGGACAAGTCTGGCAATGTCTGCAGGGTATGCGGCTCACACCAGAAGCTGAACGTACGGGCGCGCTGGCAATTCAGGGAGCCCGTCGAGGGATCCTTGGCGCCAGGTGTTGCAAAGCTCGAGGAATTTATCGTTCTATGTGCCGGCTGCACGGATGCACTTCGTCCGGCCTTGTCCTCTGTGGCGGCGAAGTCTGAACAGGGGTATGTGCAAACGAGCAACAAGGCCCGCGAGGACTGGCTGGCCCTCATCAATCGTTGGTGGGAGCCGGAATGCGCAGGTTATGCGCGTCAGGCCTATCTGATAGCCTTTACGGCGCACCAGCGCCGGTCCCGCTTCAACTGGATCGTCGACCTGTCGAAGCAGCGTTCGCTGTTTTTCGGCCTCGAGCCGGGATTTGCTTTCGGCGAGAATGGATGGATCGACACGCCCGATGGACCGACGTTCAAGGTTGTTGGCACGCCGGTTTTCGACAGGGAGAGGATCCGGCACTATTTCCCGGTGCCCGATGTTTTCGAACTTAAATGGGGTAGCACGCTCAGGACGGCGATGGCCGAAATGCAGGATTTCGACTTTGGCGTGATCGATCATGATGGCGGCGGACACCGGCAGAAGCTCGCTGAGCGGGTCGATGAACTCTCACCGGAGATGAAGAGCGGTATCGCCGAGCTGGAGGACAGCGAGGTCGAGGATCTCGATGTCAGCGCCAAAGACCGGATCAGTCTTGAAAAGACAGGGGGCGATACCGGCGATGCAAGCGCCGGGTCGTTAGACCAGGACGAGGATGATCTGGGTTATGACCCGAATGATCCCAAATATGCCGGCATGACGAAGGAAGAGGTTTACGCGTCATTCGACGAGGACGTCGATTGTGCGGATCCTGACGATTACACGACGAAATTCGTGGGCAATGTCGTTTTGAAAGCGTCGCAGGCGTCCGCTCGAGCGGGAGCGGGCGAAGAGGATGCCGGAGACGATGATGAAGATGATGATGAAGAGGTCGGCGCAGACGACGAGGAAACCGATGAAACGGGTTTTTACTGAATGCGCAATTGGCCAGGACAGATGCGGCGCGCTTTATCGGCCCGTGCCAGGGGGCGGCTTCTAGAAGTGCAGTTCACCTTGCCGCGGCGCAGTCTGCGCCGGGACGTGCGGAAGCGCTTGCCTCTGGACGAGAAGCGCACGCGAAAGGCCAGTCAGCTGATAGACGGCATGGCGCTGGGCACCGCGGTTCGCATGATCAACCCTGTAGCCCTGATAATGACGGCGCACGAGGCCGGCGGCGACCAGTTCAGAAACCGCGCGAGAGAGATTGCTCTTGCCGGACGCCCGGATGCGCTTGTGCAACTCGATGTCTATGCGCTTTTCGGCCTCGAGCTCGTCCTTGGGAAGCTTGCCTTCCTTTGCGAGGTCATCACGAACGCGCTCTGCCAATGCAACGCGGCGTGCGTCGCGCTGGCTTACAGGGGTCAAGGCATCACAGAGCCAATCGCGAAGCAGGATATATCCTTCATCGCAGCGCACGAAGGGGCCTGCGCTGCCATCGTGTCGAGCAATTTCGGCGATAAGGGAAAGCAGCATGAATGCATATCTTGGGCGCGAACTGACCTCGGTTACTCGTTGGAGCAACTCGGGCAGATCGGAGCCAATTCTGTTCCGGCCATGAGGAGGGCTTTGAAACATCACGAGAACAAATGAGCACAAAACAGGACTCTTGTGAATCCCTGTTCCACTTGCGCATCAAAACTTTGTCAGTCGTGACAGTTTACCCGCGGGTTAAGTGTCACTCGTGATTTCAGGTAGATAGGGATTGAGGAGCTAGCTTGCCCCCTGCCCCGTATTGACCGCCTCAACTGCATCAATGAAGGACAAGGGCGTCTGGCCATAGGCGGTTAGATAGCGCGCCAGTCTCACCTCGTCGGCTGACGGGTTGCGTCTGTACCAGGCCAGCGGATTGCGCAGTCGCGGCGGGATATCGCGCTGGATGTCCCTCGCCCCCCGGGCAAGGATCGGCTCTATGCCGATATGGCGCGCCAGCCTCGGTTGAGTGTCACTGATGGCAGCGAGGTCATTGGCCACGCCGATCTGCTCGGCCGACACTTCGCCAAAGAGATTGAGCGCTGCGACCAGGATATCGGATACGTAAGTTCCGCGATATCGGTGGACGAGATGGGGAGGCTGGGCATCGAGGCCTCCGCGCAAGGCTCGCTCGCATTCGGCATGAAGAAGCGCTTGGTGCTGGTCGTTGAGGACCTCGACGAGAGCAAGTGCCTTGCGAAGCCTCTCTTCAGGACAAGTTCGGACGTCGCAATAGGCCAGCGTGAGGATCGCGCGGTGGAGCGCCAGCGCTGCGCATGTCTGTTCAATCTGATCGAGCGGCATGCTTGCGGCACAGACGAGAATGGCATCGCCCGCTTCGAAACCGGCATCGCTTCTGAAAAGCCCATCACTGAAAAGTGCAAGATCGAGCCTCGTTGAATCTTTCCAGATGGAAGGATCATAGCTTTGATCGCTGCGGGTGATGGTCTGTACAATCGTCATGTAATTGCCCTGCTCAGGTAGGACCGCAGGCTTCGCCAAACGCGCCGGCGGGAAGCTGCCAGTCTTCGGTGAAGATCGGTTCGTCGTAAGTCGTGCTCATCGCGATTTTCGCGGCGGCGGTGTCGATCGGGAATGGCGGCGCTGAATCGGCGAGCTCGCTCCAGTTCATGTCCGCCCGGATGGTGTGGTTGAAATCGTCCTCGTAAAACCGAATTTTCGCGAAATTATCCGGTGCGATGGCCCGCACCGTCGCGGCCTGCCTGGCGCTGGAGAAGATGCAGGTCATGCAGCTCGCGCGGCCAAATCCGAGTCGGTAGCAGGGATGGGGCACGATCCCGTGCCGCTTCATGATGTCCCATACCTGCTGCTCGGACCAGTCGATAACCGGCCGCCAATGGTCGACATGGCGGCGCGCGCGGGGACCAGGAGCATGGGAACGGTGCGGCTCGGCTTCCAGATAGCGTGACCTGGCAGACGATTCCTGCCGGCGCTCGCCAGTTACGACGAGCGTCTTCTTGTTCTTGAAGCGGTCCTGCCCGGCCATTGCGGCAGAGAACGGGTCGATCTTTACGACTGACGAGCACCAGCGAACTCTCAAATCAGCCGATTGGGC
>NZOF01000137.1 GCA_002695185.1 Erythrobacter sp. | reverse complement strand
TGGATCTTGGCGACCTTCCAGATACCTTTTTCGTATTCGATGATGTTGCCCGGACGGATGTCCACGCCGCTGATCTTCATGAGAAATGCCTCGATGTGAAAGAGCGCTGCCGCTTCGGCGGTCAGCCATGTGGTGCGCGCCTTACAGCTTGGCGACACGCTCGGCAAGGCGGTGGAAATTTTGCAATGCATTCCCTATCTCGCCTGATGGAGGCCATGACATGAAAAGACTGTCCATCGCTTTGATGACCATCGCGGCTCTGACCGCCTCACCCACGCTGGCGCAGGGTCGACTGGGGCTACTGCCGCAGGGCGATTACGTGTGCGCGTTGCCCGGGAATGCGGACGGATCTGCCTGGAACGAGGTGGAGCGCGCAAATTTCTCGATCACTGGCGCGTCCAGTTACAAGGCGCGCCATGGCGCGGGGACCTATCTTCTGGAAGGCCGCAGGCTCACCTTTACGCGCGGGCCCATGAAGGGCATGCAGATGATGCGCGTTTCCAGCGGAATGCTGCAAGAGATCAACAGGTCAGGCAAGCTTGGCCGTATGCGCTGCCACCGCGCCGGCCCTCTGACGAAATAACCTCAGCTCTTACTGCCTACTCAGCAGCGGATAGGGATTGACGGCATTGGCCGGCTCCCACCACGCCGCGTCCTTCGTGGTCTGCAGGATCGCGAAGTGGAGATGCGGCGCGTCGGCCGAAGCATTGCCGCTGGAGCCTACCTCGCCCAGCCGCTGCCCACGGCGGACTTTCTGCCCTTCCTTCAGCCCTTCGGCATATTTATCGAGATGCGCGTAATAATGGATGGTGCGTCCATCATTCGAACGGACGTAGATCGTCATGCCACCAGCATCGGATTCGAACAGCTTCTCGATCACGCCGGGCGCCGCGGCAACCACGGATGTCCCCTGTGGTGCCATGATATCGATCGCCTCATGCAGCCGTTCTCCGCCGCCGCGCGAATCGGTATAGGTGTCCGACAGTTCCGAAGGCCGTACATTGAGGACCGGGATCATCAGTTCCCTGGCGGCCCGTTCGTCGACCGGTTGCGCAAAATCGGTGTTGAGCGGGGCGGAATTGCGAGCTTGGTCGGAAACAGGCGTTTCTGAACCATCATCTACCGAACCGGTGGTGGTCGGTGAAGGGCTCGGGGCGGCATCGGCGGGCCGGGTGGTATTGCGCTGACCATCGGCAGTCGCATTTTCGATGAGGCTGCCACCCGCCACGATCCAGACCGCACTGGTAATCGTGGCGGTGACGACGATGGTCAGAAGGCGGTCGACTATGTTCATGGGCCGTCCCTACCCCCTCAGGCTTCGAAAATCACCTGAGTTGATTGCGAGACCATGCCTGCAAGCCGTGCGGCATCCCAATTGGTCAGGCGTACACAGCCGCTTGATTGGGCGCGGCCGATCGTTTCCGGATCGGGCGTCCCGTGAATGCCGTAATGTTCCTTCGACAGGTCGATCCAGACGACGCCCACAGGACTGTTTGGTCCGGGGGGAAGCTTGAAGGCGTCACCGTCTTCCTTGCCGCCTGAAAGAACTTCGGGATCGTAGCTGTAAGGCGGATTGTAGGCTTCTCCCACAATGTCCCATTCGCCAATCGGCAGCGGGAACTGGCTCGAGCCGGAGCTCACCGTGAACAGGGCTACCAGCTTGTCGCCCTGATAGGCCTTCAGTGTCTTGCCAGCCTTGCTGACGACGATCTTGTCGACTTCGGGCTGGTCCGTGCCGATACCCAGGCTGGCAAGCGTATGCTGCCAGTCGCGGTCTTCGACCTTGCCCTTCGCGATCCGATCGTTGCCGATGTTCGGCACGCGGATCTGCTGCCCTGCGGTAAAGAAATCAGCGGTCTTTGCGGTGGAGTTCGAGTTGGAAGAATTGGTTTTGTCGGTATCGGACGCACCGGAGCCGGAAGTGGTAGAACCGTCCATCCCGGCCGGCTTCCCGCCAGGGTTGAGCATCTTCAGGACTTCGACCGTGGTATGGAAACGCTCGGCCAGTCGCTCGTCGAGCGATTTGTAACCCATCCGCTTGAGCTCGGCTTTGCCTTCGGGGTCTTCCGGAATGTTGACGTAATCGGTCTGGCCCCAGCTGCTCGGTATAGTGACGACGCGCGTTGCGGGGATCGAATCCCAATCGGACAACGCAGTTTTTGTCGCTTCATCCAGTTCGCCCGTGACCTTCAGGTCGTTGGCCTCCTGAAAGCCGTTGAGCGCGTTCTCGGTGCTCATGCCCATCTTACCGTCGATAACGCCGGGGCCGAAACCGATGCGGTCCAGCACGACCTGCGCCTGCATCACCGGCCGATCCTGGCTATCGGGAATGTCCTGATCTTCCGTAGCTACGGAATCGCCCAGTCCGTAGGCGTCGTCATTCGACGCCATGGTGTCAGCGAGGTTATCGTCATCGTAAGTTTCGTAGCCATAGTCTTCGCTCGGCTGCGACTGAGCAGTTGTGTCGGTGGCAGCACTGTCTTCGGCATCATTTGTGCCACAGGCGACCAGGGCGAGCGATGATACGGCGACGAAAAGCATATTACGCATGGAGTCTTCTCCTGAAATAGTGCGGGGAGGCGACCCACCCCGTTTCAGGAGACACAACTCACTCGCCGGAGATTTGCTCCTTGAAGGCTTTGATGGCTGCGACTTCATCACCAGACCACACGGCACTCGACACCGCGAGAAAGTCTGCACCGGCATCCACAAGGGGCTTGCAGTTGGATGGGGCGATGCCGCCGATCGCCACACTCGGAATCTCGACCAGAGAGGTCCACCATTCGATCAGATCGAGCCCTGCGCGATGTTCCGTATTTTTTGTTTCGCTGTCGAAAAAGGCGCCGAAAGCGACATAATCGGCCCCGGCCTCTCCCGCTTCGATGGCTAGGTGGCGCGATGCGTGACAGGTCACCCCGATCTGTGCCTCCCTGCCCAGCTCTTCCCGAGCCTCGGCGACATCGCCATCGCCTTGGCCCAGATGCACGCCGTCAGCCTTGAGGCGCTTGGCCAGCGGTATCGAATCGTTCACGATGAAAGCCACTTCACGCTCTGCGCAAATTTGCTGAAGCGGTTCAGCCAGCGCAGCAGCCTCGTGCTGGTCCAGTCCCTTTACCCTGAACTGGAAAGCGGTGACCAATCCTTCGCCCGCGTCGAGCGCACGCTCAAGTCGTTTGGGGAAGTCTCCCGAAACGTCCAGTGGCGAGATGAGATAAAGCTGCGTTGGAATTTGCTGTGTCATTGCGCCGCCTCGTACCCTCCGATTAGGCTTTCGTCGACATTCAGATTGGCGCAATGCAAGCTAAGCCTAAGAGAGCGGCATGATCAGACCTTTAGCCCTTGCGCTCATCGCCCTTCCTCTCGCCTCCTGTGCGATCATTCCCGATACACCGCGTGTCGGTCAGGACGCGGCCGCACAAGGAACCCCGGTCGGGATAGGTCAATCCGTGTGGGCTGGCGACGCGATCCTGACCCCGCTCGCCGTGACCGAGGACAGCCGCTGTCCGCATAATACGAACTGCATTCACGCAGGCGAGCTCAAGGTATCCACGCGGATCACTTCAACGCATTGGGCACAGACAGCGGAACTCACGCTGGACAAGCCCCATGAAATCCTTGGCCGCAATTATGTGTTGGTATCCGGCGTTCCGGAAAAGCAGGCCGACCGCGAGACGCAGCCGGCCGAGTATCGCTTTGTGTACGAGCGGCGATAACGCCGCACATACGTTTCTGATCAGGTTACGCTGGCCGCGTGGATCTGATCGATCGCACCCGACAGCGTCCCATCGAATTCCGCATCGCTCTGCTGCTTGCGGAGATCCTGCAAGAGGCCGCGGCTGAAGCTCGCGATCATGCCCGGGTTCTTGGCCAGTTCCGCGCAAGCGTCCTCTGTCGAATAGCCGCCCGACAGCGCGACCACGCGCAGCACCTTGGGATGCTTCACCAGATCGGCATAAAGCCCGGCGTCCTTGGGAATGGATAGTTTAAGCATGACCTGCTGATCACCGGGAAGCGCATCGAGCCCTTCAACGATGGCATCGAGCATGATCTTTTCGCCTTCAGCGCGATCGGTCGCGTTGATGTCGTATTCGGGTTCGAGCATGGGGATGAGGCCGGAGGCGAGGATACGTGCACCTTCCGCAAATTGCTGGCGCACGGCTTCCTTGATGCCGACCGGATTGGCAGACTTGATTACGCTGCGCATCTTGGTTCCGAAGACGCCCAGTTCCTTCGCACGTCGGCAAAGGTTTTCGAGCTCGGGGTTTTCCTTCATCAGCTGCGCGCCGTCGCGCTCGTCTTCAAGGCCCTTGTCGACTTTCAGAAAGGGGACGATGCCGCGTTCCTTGAGGCGCGCGGGAACACTTTTGCCGCCGCTCTCTCCGTCCATGGTCTTTTCGAACAGGATCGCGCCGATAACCTTGCCATTGCCGAAACAGGGGCTTTCGATAATGCGCTGGCGCATTTCATGGATAAGGCCGAACATCTGTTCATCGCCGCTCCATTCGCCTTCTTTGACTCCGTAGCCACGAAGCGCTTTGGGAGTTGAGCCACCCGACTGGTCGAGCGCCGCAATGAAGCCCTGCCCAGTTGCAATACGCTCGCGCATTTCATCGAAAGTCATATCTGTAATCCCGTCGTGTAGAGCCAAGTCTGCATTCGTATGCACTGCCCATACAAAACGATATTCGCACCTGCAACAGGGCGCGGGCAACTTATCGCTTCATACATCGTATCTCCAACAAGCGAGAGGAGAACGTATGTTAGACGAAACCCAGCAGAAGCTTTGCGACGAAAACCGGACCGATTTTTCCGACCTCAAAGCAGTGACGATCAACTGCACGCTCAAGCCATCGCCCCAAGGCTCCCACACAGATAAACTCCTTGGTGTGGTGGAGGCGATTTTGGTGAGAAATCAGGTAGCCCTCGAACAGGTCAGGCTGGTCGATCGCGATATCGCGCCCGGGGTCTATCCCGATATGACGGAGCATGGTGCGCGGAGCGACGGTTGGCCAGCGATCTGGGAAAAGGTCGAGGCGGCCGAAATTCTGGTTGTCGGGACGCCGATCTGGCTGGGTGAAAAGTCGAGCATCTGTCAGCGCCTAATCGAACGCCTTTACGGGCATTCAGGTCAGACGAACGATCAGGGCCAGTATGTTTTTTACGGAAAGGTAGGCGGCTGCATCGTGACCGGCAATGAAGACGGCATCAAGCACGTCGGCATGGGAGTGCTCTATTCGCTCCAGCATGTGGGCTATACCATTCCACCTCAAGCCGATGCGGGATGGATAGGCGAAGCAGGCCCCGGGCCAAGCTATGGCGACCCGAGGGAAAACGAAGCCGGTTACGTTGGGTTCGACAATGACTTCACCCGCCGCAACACCACTTTCATGACATGGAACCTGATGCACATGGCGCGCATGCTGAAGGATGCAGGCGGCATCCCGGCTTGGGGAAATTCTGTCGATCTTTGGCAGGACGGACATCGTTTCGATGCGCCCAATCCCGAATATCGTTGATCAGTCCCGGCGGGTAATCTTGCGAATGATGCCGTTGAAGCTGAGCACCGGCTGACCATCCGCGGTAATCTTGCCGACGACATAAATAGTCTTTCCGCCAGCACGGACGACTTCGCCCCGCGCTTCGATAAGCTGGCCGCAGCGCGCCGGATCAAGAAAGTCCCCTGCCAGATGCATGGTAACCCCGTGCGAGCCAGCCAGTGCGCCTGTCGCAATGGTGAACAGTGCACTATCGGCAAATGTCATGAGGCAGCCGCCGTGCATGAAGCCCGCACCATTCATGTGCCGCTCTTCAGCACGGAAGGCGGAGATATGGGATCCGTCCTCATCGCGTCGCTCATAGAATGGACCGGCACGCTGTTCGAACGCGTCTCCGCTCCACTCGGACCAGCCGGCAAATTCTCCTTCGGTGACAGGTAGCAGGCCACCGCCGGACCCGACCGCTTTGTTTTCGCTCATTTGGTCAGCGCTGCAACGCCAGGCAATTCCTTGCCTTCCATCCATTCGAGGAAAGCGCCGCCTGCGGTCGATACGAAGGTGAAGTCATCCTTCACACCGGCATGCGCGAGCGCAGCGACAGTGTCCCCTCCTCCGGCGACCGAGATCAGGGAGCCATCCTGAGTAAGCGCAGCCGCTGTCTTGGCCAACGCAACGGTAGCCGTGTCGAACGGTTCGGTTTCGAACGCACCCATGGGGCCGTTCCAGACCAGAGTACGGCAGGTCTTGAGCACATCACCGAGCGCTTCCGCAGCGAGCGGGCCCACATCGAGAATCATCTCGTCTTCAGCTACCTCGTGCACGTTACATGTCCGCATGCTCGTCGGATTGGCAGCAAATTCCTTCGCTACCACTACGTCGTAAGGCAGGTGTACGGTGCACCCGGCGTGATCGGCCTGGTCCATGATCCGGTTGGCCGTGTCGGTGAGGTCATGCTCACACAGCGATTTGCCGACCTTCACGCCGCGTGCGGCAAGGAAGGTGTTGGCCATGCCGCCGCCGATAATCAGGTGCTGAACCCTGCCGACGAGATTTTCGAGCACGTCGAGCTTGGTAGAAACCTTTGCCCCACCCACCACGGCAGCAACCGGCTGCTCAGGGCTACCAAGTGCGGCGTCCAGAGCTTTCAGTTCCGCTTCCATCGCCCGCCCGGCATAAGCTGGCAAATAGTGCGCCAGCCCTTCCGTCGATGCATGGGCGCGATGCGCGGCAGAAAAAGCGTCGTTGACGTAGAAATCGCCATGGGCAGCAATACCCTTGGCGAATTCGGGATCGTTGGCCTCTTCACCCGGCCAGAACCGTACATTGTCGAGCAGGCCGATGTCGCCATTGGAAAGGATGCCGATCGATTGTTCGACCACGGGACCCATGACCTCAGGGATGAACATGATTTCGCGGTCCAGTACCCGCTCGATGTCCCCTTGCACCATGCTGGTGCTCATGGTTGAATGGCGTTGACCTTTCGGACGGCCGAAATGGGCGAGCAGGAGAACCTTTGCGCCCTTGTTCGCCAGTTCCAGGATCGTCGGCATCGCAGCTTCGACCCTGGTGACATCGCTGGCGCGCCCTTCCTGCATCGGAAGGTTCAAATCGACGCGCACGAGCGCTACCTTGCCGGTCACGTCGCCAAGGTCATCCAGGGTCTTGAAGCTGCTCATTTCGTAGGCTTTCCTTAGAGGAACTTGGCCATCACGCCCGCAGTGTCGAGCATGCGGTTCGAGAAGCCCCATTCGTTGTCATACCAGCTGACGACGCGGGCAAGCTTGCCCTCCATCACGCTGGTTTCGAGGCTGTCGATGGTCGAGCTGGCGGGATAATGGTTGAAATCGCTGCTGACGAGCGGCTGATCGGTATAATCCAGCACACCCTTCATCTTGCCTTCTGCAGCTTCCTTCAGCGCTGAGTTCAATTCCTCAACGCTCGTGTCACGACCGGGTGTGAACACCAGGTCGACGAGGCTGACGTTCGGCGTCGGCACGCGGACGGAAGAGCCATCGAGCTTGCCGGCCAGTTCAGGAAGCACCAGGCCGACTGCCCGGGCAGCACCGGTCGTAGTCGGGATCATGTTCTGCGCACCGCCGCGGGCACGGCGCATGTCGCCATGCATCTGGTCGAGCATGCGCTGATCGTTGGTATAGCTGTGGATCGTGGTCATGAAGCCGCGCTCGATACCCACGGTATCGTGCAGGACCTTGGCCATCGGCGAAAGGCAGTTGGTCGTGCAGCTGGCATTCGATACGATCACGTCCTCGGCAGTCAGCGATTCGTGGTTCACGCCGTAAACGATGGTCGCGGACACGTTCTTCGCCGGAGCAGAGATCAGCACCCGCTTGGCACCTGCCTTGATGTGCGGCTCTGCAGCTTCGTGGCTCTGGAAGAAGCCAGTGCATTCCAGGACGATATCTATGCCCATGTCAGCGTGCGGCAGATTGCCCGGATCGCGCTCATTGGTCACCTTGATCGACTTGCCGTTGACGACGATTGCGTCGCCATCGACTTCGACAGAACCGGGGAAACGGCCGTGCGTACTGTCATACTGGAACAGGAGCGCATTCGACTTGGTATCGGCGAGATCGTTGATCGACACCAGATCGAGATCGTGATCGTCACGTTCCAGAATGGCACGTGCCACGAGGCGCCCGATACGTCCGAAACCGTTGATTGCAACCTTGGTAGCCATGTGAAGAGCTCCTGCTTAAGCGTTCAGTTTGTTCATGATTTGCGGCACGATTGCATCTGCAGTGATGCCGAATTTTTCGAAAAGGTCATCGGCTGGCGCAGAAGCGCCGAACCTGTCGATCCCGATATTGAGACCGTTTGCCATCGTGTAGCGTTCCCAACCGAAGGTCGTTCCGGCCTCGATGCTGACGCGTAGGATTTCGCCCGGATCAACGTTGGGCAGAATATCCGCCTTGTAAGAATCGTCTTGCTCGTCGAACAACTGCGTGCAGACCATCGAAACGACGTCGGCACCCACGCCCTGCTTTTCCAGAGCCTCTGCACATTCCAGCGCAATGTGGACTTCCGAACCGGTAGCGATGAGGATCACCTTGCGCTTGTTACCGGCCTTCTTAAGACGATAGGCACCCTTGGAGCACATATCGGTCTCGTCCGGCGCGTTCCGAACTTGCGGAAGGTTCTGGCGGCTCAGAGCCAGGACCGTCGGCCTGTCTTTGTTACGCAGTGCGATTTCCCAGCACTCAGCGGTTTCAATCGCATCGGCAGGACGCATGACCAGGAGATTGGGGATCATCCGCAAGCTCTGAACATGCTCGATCGGCTGATGCGTTGGACCGTCTTCGCCAAGGCCGATGCTATCATGCGTCATCACGTAGATGGCGCGCGCCTGCTGAAGGGCTGAAAGCCGGATCGCGCCGCGGCAATAGTCGGTGAAGACCAGAAACGTGCCGCCATAAGGTATCACGCCGCCGTGCAGCGCCATACCGTTCATCGCCGCTGCCATCCCGAATTCGCGGATGCCGTAATAGATGTAGCGCCCGGAATAATCGTCAGCCGTGAATGGCCCGATTCCACCTGCTTTCGTGTTGTTCGATCCCGTGAGATCGGCGCTTCCACCCATGGTTTCAGCTAGTTGACCATTGATTTGGGCCAAGGCCATTTCGCTCGCCTTGCGGGTCGCGACCTTCACAGGTGCCTTCATCAGCGACTGGATGTAATTGTCTAGGCTGAAAGTCTTGGGCAAGTCGCCTGCCATGCGGCGCTCGAATTCCGAACGCTCGCCATTTGCAAGAAAGCGATTTTTCCATTCATCGTGAGCGATTTTCCCGCGCGCAGCGGTGCCGCGCCAGTCCGATAGAACCTGCTCCGGAATTTCAAAAGGTTTCGCTTCCCATCCGAGCACGTCACGTGCGGCAGAGATTTCCTCATCGCCCAATGGTGCACCATGAGTTGCGCTCGTGCCCTGCTTGCTTGGGGCGCCCTTGCCAATGACCGTGCGGCAGGCGACCAGCGATGGCCGCTCGCTAGCCTGCGCTTCGTTCAAAGCGCGGCGGATATCATCGAAATCGTGCCCATCGCAGCTGACTACATGCCAGCCCGTTGCCTCGTAGCGAGCCTTGATATCCTCGCTTGTCGAAAGGCCGGTCGAACCGTCGATCGTAATCTGGTTATCGTCCCAAAGCACGTTCATCCGGCCCAGCTTGAGGTGACCGGCGAGCCCGATAGCTTCGTGATTGATCCCTTCCATCAGGCATCCGTCACCAGCTATCACCCAAGTGCGGTGATCGACCAGCTCATCACCGAAATCGGCGTTGAGCTTGCGTTCGGCGATTGCCATGCCGACTGCCATCGCAAGTCCCTGTCCCAGCGGGCCGGTGGTGCATTCGATGCCATCAATCAGGAAGTTTTCCGGGTGACCTGCGCAAGGGCTTCCGAGCTGCCGGAAATTGCGAATGTCATCGATTGTCGGATGCGCATAGCCGGCTAGATGCAACAGGCTGTAGATCAGCATCGAGCCATGGCCTGCGGACAACACGAACCGATCGCGGTCGGCCCAATCAGGCGCTGCGGGATCGTGCTTGAGATACTCGCTCCACAACACGGTAGCCACATCCGCCATACCCATGGGCATGCCGGGGTGACCCGAGTTTGCAGCCTGTACCGCGTCCATCGAAAGTGCCCTGATGGCGTTGGCCATCTGGACCATACGAGCGGTGTCGAGACTCATGAGGTAGTTTCTCCGGCAAAATATCTGGGCGATTCGACGCGCGCGCACCCATCGCGAAAGGGGTGCTGCAGGTCAACCCGAAGGCCTTTGGTAAAGGTTGCCTGCGTTGGCTGGCGTAATTTATCAACAGGAGCTGCCAAGCCTTTGCCAAGGCGCGTCAATATCGTTAATTCGGGCTCACCATGAGCGAGCAACGCATCAATGGCGCTATCGACAGGATCGAAAGAGCGCTCATCCGGATCGAGGTACAAACAGCCCGGGCACGCGGGTCGGGCGATCTCACCGCTTCTCACGAGAAGCTGAAGGCGCGGGTGTCGGCCAGCCTTTCCCAGCTCGACGGCTTAATCGAAAGCCTGGAAGGATGAGCGACGTCCGGCTCGAAGTCGGCGGACGCCGCTACACGATTGCCTGCGCCGACGGCCAGGAAGACAGCGTGCGTCATCTCGCAAGCATGGTCGATGGGAAGCTCGCCCAGATGGGGACGAACCTCTCCAACAACGAAGCGAAGAACCTGTTGTTCGCGGCTATCCTGCTCGCTGATGAACTGGATGAGGCCAATAAGCGTACTGCGGCTCCTCTTCCGCCCGCGGTCCAAATCGATACCACCGCAATAGCCGATAAACTGGAAGCGCTGGCCGCTGCGCTGGAAAATGCAGCGTCGAGACTTGAGGGCTGACGACAGCAACCCTAGATAGGGATCGGCGGGGCTGCCCGGCACGAGCCGCATGAACATCCCTGAGGCTATAAGCAATCCTAGGGAGCTGTCCCTACCGGATTGGCGGGTTCGTCCTGGCTATCTGGATATACGGCGCCCACCTGACGTTAAGGCGTCAGAGGATTTTCCGGCACCGACCCATGGTGGTCCCGTCACTTTTTTGCTGCGCTATCGCCCAACTCTGACTGCGATATGGCGAGATTATGGCGAGATAGCGACATCTTGTTCGATAAAGGCACCGCGTGACCAAAGACGAACTTCGTAAACAACTACGCCAGCGACGCCGTGATCATGTCGCGAGCTTACCGGATACGATGCGTGCGCTCGTATTTCACAGGCCGCCGGGTTCGTTGCTCGATATCATAGGCCAAGACGCGGTGATTGGGCTCTATCGCGCAAATCCCTTCGAAGCTCCGGCGACGTCCTACGCGAAATATTTTCTCGAACGCGGTCATGAGGTCGCTCTGCCTCGCTTCCATAAGAAGAATGCGCCGATGGAGTTTGCCAGGCATTCCGATCCATTCGATGAAGAAGATCTCGAAGTCGGCCCCTTCGGCCTTCTCCAGCCTTTTGCCGATGCGCCGGTTTTGCAGCCCGACTTCCTCTTCGTGCCACTTCTTGGCTTTACCGAAAACGGCCAGCGCCTTGGCCAAGGGGGCGGCCATTACGATCGCTGGCTAGCCTCGCATAAAGACGCAAAGGCAATCGGAATGGCGTGGGATTGCCAGCTGGCCGATGAACTTCCAATGGAAGCACACGATCAGCGACTCTGGGCGGTTGTGACTCCTACTCGTCTCTACGGACCATTTTGATGAGAACCGAACCAACGTGGCGTATTCCGGTGGGGCTGCTGGGCCTGCTGATGGTCCTGATCGTCTATGGCATTGTGATTGCGCGCTACTTGCCGGACCTGATCGGTAGTTGGCCAGCATTGGCGCAGACTGTCGTCTACGTTGCCTTGGGGCTTATCTGGCTTCTTCCTCTCGGGCGGTTCTTGACGTGGATGGAAACCGGCCACTGGCGTTGAGCGGAACTGAGCAGGTATTGATGCCGTTTAGGCACCATGCCGGAATTACCTGAAAACGAAGCGCAGCGATTGGTACTCGAACGCGAATGCCTAAACCGCACGATTGAGGCGGTCGAACTTGGTGACAACGTTTCGTATATTGAACTGCCCGGCGACAACGAGAGAGCCAGGCTGATCGGTCACCAATTTACCGAGACGCGGCGGCACGGGAAGAATATTTTCGCCGGCTCCAAGACCGGGCCATGGATGACAGTGCATCTGGGGATGACTGGGCGGTTAATTCCATACGATGCACCCGATGATCCGCCCGACCACACGAAGCTATTGATACATTTTAAAGGCGATCGCCGGCTCGCTTTTCGCTGTCCTCGTAAACTCGGTCATGTGCGGGTTATCGACGACCCTGACAGCTATATTAAGCAGGAAGAGTTGGGACCGGACGCGCTATCCATCATTGAGGATCAGTTCGTCGAGACGTTTGGGAAGACGCGCAGTGCGATCAAAGCCGCCCTCTTGAAGCAGGACAAGATGGCCGGCGTCGGCAACCTGTGGTCGGACGAAACGCTCTTCCAGTCAGGATTCCACCCAGAGGTGCGTGCCGATCAACTCGGTAAGGAACAGCTCACCAAGATTTTCGACATCATGCAGACGGTGCTGGAAAGCGTCGTAAAGGTCGAAGCGCACTATAAAGATTTGCCGGACGACTGGCTTATCAGACATCGTAAGGACGGCGCAGAGTGTCGGCGTTGCGGCGGGACCATACGCAACAAGAAGGTAGGCGGACGAACCGCCTACTTCTGCGAAAAGCATCAAAAGTAGAAAAATATCCCAAGGTGGCGCGAGTGACGGGACTCGAACCCGCGACCCTCGGCGTGACAGGCCGATACTCTAACCAACTGAGCTACACCCGCGCATTCTACGCTGCAGCGCCCCTTGGGAGCCGCGCATCTAGTGGAGCCTCTGATTCCTGTCAACGCTATTTCCGAGCATTATTTCAGACTTTTTTTCAGCCACACCTAAACTACTGAAATTAGGGATTATCTTGGCTAAGATAAAGGCTTTCCACCGCCCAGCAGCAGGAGCACCAGCAGCGGATTTTTTGCCACCGAATGGCGATTACAAAAGGCAGGAACCCAAGTTCAGCCGAACCAACCTCAAGGAACTCGATGCGGTGCTACGAAAAAGCTGATCCAATCCGAAAGAATGCATCAGCCTCAATAAAAAACTCCCGCCGAAGCGGGAGTTTCGTACGCTGTCATCGCTCAATCGATGAGAATAAGTGCTGGTTTCTCCAGCAAGTGCTTCAGAGCTTGAACGAAGCTTGCTGCGTCCCAGCCGTCGACGACCCTGTGATCGCAGCTGATCGAGATATTCATCAGCTTGCGCTTCTCGATCCGCTCCACCCCATCAGGCCCGGTTACATACATGGGCCGTTCAATGATCCGGTTCGGGCCGATGATCGCCACTTCCGGACGGTTGATCACTGGAGTGGTTGCAACACCTCCCAGAGGGCCGAGAGACGTGACAGTCAGCGTGCCGCCTTCCATCTCGTCTTTCTTCGCCGTGCCATTGCGCGCGGCACCGGCCAGCCGCGAGATCTCGTTGGCAAGCTGCCAGAGGTTCTTGGCATGGGCATTCTTGATAACTGGCACCATCAGGCCGGCATCGGTCTGCGCGGCCATACCCATGTTCACCGAGCCATGGCGGGTAACCACGCCGGCCTCATCATCATAACGCGCGTTGATCATGGGGAAGTCAGGCAGCGTCTTACAGATGGCTGTAATAAGCAGCGGAAGTATCGTCAGTTTCGGCTTATCGCCGCGCGCATCGTTTAGCTGCGCCCGCAAGACCTCGAGCTCAGTAACATCGCATTCCTCCACATAGGAAAAATGCGGAATATTGCGCTTGGAAGCGGCCATGTTCTCAGCAATGCGGCGACGCATTCCGATAACCTTCTTTTCCTCGTCTTCGCGGGTTTTGGCAGCAGCTCCATAGCCCGAATTGTAAGACAGGAACTGATCGAGATCGCCATGACGAACACGGCCGTCCTCGGCCGGCTTCACCTGCGCAAGATCCACACCAAGTTCCTTGGCGCGCTTACGCACGGCGGGAGAAGCCAGAACCTTCGCCGAAGGAGCCGCAGCCGGTTCGGGGGCAGGTGCAGGAGTTGGCGCAGGCGGCGGGGTTGGATCGGCAGCCATCGCATCGTCAACATCGCTGGGACCCGAATTCTCTACCTCAATCCGCTTCTCCACCTCGTCGGCCTTGGGAGCGGGAGCTGCAGCAGTTTCGGTCGCGGCATCGTTTTCTTCTGCCACGTCGTCGGGTATGTTCCCCTCGACCTCAATCACCACCAGCATCGATCCGATGGAAACCATGTCGCCTTCCTCGCCGGCAATCTCCAGGATCTTGCCATCCACGGGGCTTTCCATAGGCACCGTCGCCTTGTCGGTCATCATGTCGACGAATTCCTCGTCTTCACGGACCGTGTCGCCGACTTTCTTGTGCCACTGCACGATTTCCGCCTCGGCAATACCTTCGCCGATGTCCGGCATGTTGAATACAAATTTCGCCATGTCGTTTACTCGCTCAGGATCTTGTCGAGGGCCTCGCCGATGCGGATCGGGCCTGGGAAATAGGCCCATTCGAGGCTGTGGGGATAGGGGGTGTCGAAACCGGTCACGCGTTCAACCGGCGCTTCGAGATGATAGAAACAACGTTCGGTAACCAGCGCCGACAGTTCTGCACCGAAGCCAGCCGTACGGGTCGCTTCGTGTACGATAAGGCAGCGCCCGGTCTTCTTGACCGATTTCTCGATCGTCTCAATATCTACCGGGACGATGGTGCGCAGGTCGACAATGTCGGCTTCAACGCCTTTCTCGCGGCAAACCGCCTCAACCACGTGCACCATAGTCCCATAGGCGAGGATAGTGAGTTCTTCGCCCTCAGTCGCATGGCGCGCCTTGCCCAGCGGTATCTTGTAGTGACCCTCCGGCACGACGCTCTCGTCGAAGCGCTTCCACGGCTCGACCGGTTTGTCGTAATAGCCAGAAAATGGGCCGTTATAAATTCTCTTTGGCTCGAAGAAGATGACCGGATCGTTGTCTTCGATCGCGCTAATCAGCAGCCCTTTGGCATCATAAGGCGTTGCCGGAATGACAGTCTTGAGGCCGGAGACATGCGCAAAGATCGCTTCGGGACTCTGGCTGTGCGTCTGGCCACCGAAGATGCCGCCGCCGAACGGGCTGCGTACCGTAATTGGCGCGGTAAATTCGGCCGCCGAACGATAGCGCAAACGCGCAGCTTCGGAGATTAGCTGGTCAAGACCGGGATAGATGTAGTCAGCGAACTGGATTTCCGGGACGGGACGCAGACCATAAGCCCCCATCCCGACTGCGGCAGCAATGATTCCACACTCGGAAATCGGCGTATCAAATACACGGGTCTTGCCATATTTCTCTTGCAGGCCAGCTGTGCACCGAAAAACGCCGCCAAAATAGCCCACATCCTCGCCCATGATGACGATGTTTTCATCGCGGTTCATCGACACATCCAGCGCGTCGTTGATCGCCTCGATCATATTGAGCCGCCGCTCGGCCTTCACGTCGTTCTCGGGCGCAATTTTAGTTTTGGTGTCGCTCATGCGCCGTTCCCTTCGTTAGGAAGCCCTTCGGGAAACTTCGTCTCGCGCTCGTGGATCGCTTGCTCAGCCTGTTCCTTGAGGTGCCAGGGCAATTCTTCGAACACGTCTTCGAACATGGTGCGGAAGGGATGGTGGAGACCGTGGCCAAGAATGCCGTTGGCTTCGGCTTCCTTGGTAGTCTTCTTGACGTGCTCGGCAGCCTCGAGGTCCATCTTCTCCTGCCGCTCTTCGTCCCATTCCCCTATTTCGATGAGATGATTTTTCAGGCGCATGACCGGATCACCCAGTGGCCACTCTTCACGCTCCTGCGCACTGCGATATCCTGATGGATCATCGGAGGTAGAGTGTCCTTCGGCGCGATAGGAGAAGAACTCGATCAGGGTCGGCCCCGCATTGGCACGGGCGCGATTGGCAGCCCATTGCTCGGCGGCGTAGCATGCCAGCGGATCATTCCCGTCAACACGCAATGATGCGATGCCGTAGCCTACGCCGCGAGCTGCGAAGGTCGCACGTTCTGCGCCGGCAAAACCGCTAAAGCTGGAAATCGCCCATTGGTTGTTCACCACATTCAGGATGACCGGCGCGTTATAGACGGTTGCGAACAGGCAGGCCGAGTGGAAGTCACCTTCCGCCGTGCTGCCCTCGCCCACCCAGGTTGCTGCGATCCGGCTGTCGCCCTTGATCGCAGAAGCCATCGCCCAGCCGACAGCTTGCGGAGTCTGCGTTGCGAGGTTGCCCGAGATGGAGAAAAAGCTGTGCTCCTTGCTGGAGTACATGATCGGCAACTGGCGGCCCTTCAGCTTGTCACCCCGGTTCGAATAGATCTGATTGATCATCTCGATCATCGGATAGCCGCGCTGAATCAGAATACCTTGCTGGCGATAGCTGGGGAACACCATATCGTCCGCTGCCAAAGCCATGCTCGCCGATACACTGGTAGCCTCTTCGCCAGTGCACTTCATATAGAATGACGTTTTGCCCTGGCGCTGTCCGCGGAACATGCGCTCGTCGAAAGCGCGCGTCATGGCCATGTGGCCCAACATGCTGCGCAGTGTTTCGGGATCGAGCTTTGGATCCCAGGGGCCATGCGCCTTGTTATCCTCGCCCAGCACCCGGATCAGACCATGCGCGAAATCCAGCATATCCTTGGGATCGCTGGTTTCATCGGGCCGCGATTGCGCACCCGCTTCAGGGACTTCGATATGCGAAAAATCGACCGTGTCGCCGGGCCGAAATTTCGGTTCAGGTACGTGTAGCGAGAGCCGGGGCCGGTTGTCTCCGGCGCCAGCAACTCCGTCTTGAGGCCTATTGGCCATAGAATCGTCTCCCAGACGCAATCTTACTCTTCGGCGATATTTTATTTCACAAGCCAAGACCGGTCAAGTGATGCCATCGATGCGCACATTTCAGACCGCAACCGGAGCCTTGATAGGTTCGTGCGGGGTATAATCCTTCACCGCGAAATCTTCTATCCGATAGTCGAATATCGTTTCCGGCTGCCGAGTGATTTCGAGCGTTGGAAGGCCGCGTGGTTCTCTGGAAAGCTGCTCCGTCACCAAATGCTCGTGATTGAGATAAAGGTGCGTATCACCGCCCATCCACACAAACTCCCCAGGCTGCATATCTACCTGTTGCGCAATCATTCTCAACAAAAGTGCGCCCGACCAGAGATTGAACGGCAGGCCCAGAGCGACATCGCAACTTCGCTGATAGAGTATGCCGTTGAGATAGGGCTTTCCATCCGGACGGGTCGACACATGATATTGATAGGTTTTGTGGCAGGGCGGAAGAGCCATGCGGGGGACATCTGCTACGTTCCAGCCCTCGATTATATGACGGCGACTGCCGGGATTTGAACGCACGGATTCAATTACCTCGGCAACCTGATTGATACCGCGACCTCTGCGAAAAAGCCCTCCTTCGACCGGGTCATAGGTCGGCCAATCGACCCATTGCTTGCCATACACCGGCCCCAGATCGCCCCATTTTGCGGCAAACGCTTCATCATCAGCTATTCGCATCACAAATTGGTCGAGAGTAATGTTATCGCCAGACTGCTCGATATAGCGCGCGTGCGGCCATTCGTTCCAGATTTTGACCCCCTGCAAGACCAGCGGACGGATATTGGTGTTACCGGTAAGGAACCACAGCAGTTCGCGCGTCGCGGTTTTCCAGTATACTCTCTTCGTGGTTATCAGGGGCATAGACCCATCGGTGAGGTCAAACCGCAATGTCGTACCAAAAATCGACCTCGTACCGACATCGGTACGGTCCAGCCGCTCGTCACCCTCGAGCCAGATCTGCCGCATGAGATCGAGATATTGCTGTTCGAAATGAGGTTTTTCGGAGGTCATAGAGTACTCGTTCAACGAGCATCGGTCTTAGGTACAAAAACCTGCAAAAGCGCGCTTGCGTGTTAGACAATCCACACCTATAGGGCCGCCTCTGCCTCGCGGAGGGATCACCTCCGCCACGCATCCGGTCGGGGAGTAGCTCAGCCTGGTAGAGCACTGTCTTCGGGAGGCAGGGGCCGGAGGTTCGAATCCTCTCTCCCCGACCAACATAATGCGCTGATATTTTAGCGTTTCTCTTCATTTTTACAACCTTCGACCAATTTGCGGTCCGGTGTCGCTGCGGCGAAAGCGCCTGGAACATTGGTTTCTATCTCGTCGATGATCGCGCTCGTGGCTTCGAGTGCGAGGCCGAGATTGGCCGGGTCAAACAGTGCGTAAAGGTCGCTGGTCGAGGCCTTGCGATGGCCTCGCATGATCTCACCCTGGCGCCATTGCGCCTCCCCGATTCTCTTTCTGACTTCGTGCGCCATTTGAGCGGCGGATCAGCTTTAGACCGGTCTCGCGCTCGCGAGGTAGGCCGAGTTCTTCGAGCATCGCCTCGAAGGCTTTGCGGACCGAACCGACCTCAACAAAGAAGCCATCGGTCGCGTCGAGCAGTTTGCCGAACTGTTCCGGCACAGGGATTTCCGGACGAAACTTGTTTGTCTGCCCCCCTCCTTCTGTTTGAGGCGGAGTACCTTCGCCTGCGAAATCCCCGGCTCTTGCACTGGAACGGTCGTGATATCGTGCGCGGCGTCGGAGGTGTCCGTATGGCAACGCTTGCCACCAGGAAGCACAGCAGCTTCCGTGGTGCAATATCCTTGGCGGGCGCATGCGCTCGCTTCATGCGTCGCCCCGCGACAGAAACCTACCCCAAGGCCCTCGATGCTAGTTTAGGGCATGGCCGAGGCCGGGAAGCATCAAGGGACCCGATCAAATTATCTCGATGCGGAGTTGATGGCTGGAATGCGGGCCAATCCGGCGGGTACTGGGGAATTAGATATCAATTCGAGCGAAACCTTCAGTTTCGTTCTGGCGCAAGTAATTCGAATCACCAACCTGGCTACAAGTTCGATATCAATGGCACGGCGGCTTTGAATAAGGTTGCTCAGGAGGTAAGGGCCGCCCCCACTACAGGCAAAAGGGTTGCGAGCGGCATTCTCTATAATTCAGCCAATCTATCCAACAAATGCACCGCAGGAGGCACGGCCGGGACGTTGGTGTCGCTCTAATTCACGCGCCTGAACTTTACACCCGGCATCCCAGCTAGGTAATGGGCGGCGCTGCTACCGTGGTGGTAAACCGTGAGGCTGCGATAGGCTTGCGCCAGAATGGTGATAAGCACTTCGGCCGGTACGCCGCCGGGGAGCACATCTTCTCCGGAGAGACTCTCTTTGCGATGGGGGTGCGGCTTAAGGAAGAATGGGTCCTCTTTCCTGAGACGGGCAACAATACGCTGGTCGACATCCCAATCGGACAGGTAGACCGTAGCAGATTTGTCGGAAGGTTCCTGATCGCCTGCCCCGAACAGGTGACTGAGGATTGTCCGGTTTTCGGACACATACCCTGCCACACTTCCGTCAATCTTCACCGGAATGGCGCGGATACCCTGGACGCGCTGATAATAACTCGCCGGATCGAAGACATAGATGAATTGAGCGATATCGGAGCCCCCGAAAACCGTCCCGATCCCGCGTCCATGTAAGAGCCTGCGCTTGAAGCCGGAATAGAGGTCGTTCCGGTATGTGCCCACACCTTCCTCATAGACGCGCACCGACTTTCCCTTGAAGCGCTTCAGCATCTGGTAGATGCGAAAACCGACGTCACAGTTGGTATGGACAATGCCGTACTCTGCTTCAGCGGCGTGAGCGTACGCCGCACGCTGCTCGGCGAAGTAGATGGCGCGCTGGTTCTCTCGGTCGAGGCGGTTGAAGCGCTCCACGAAATCAGAGGCACCGGCGAAGAGATCCACAACCAGGAAGTCGATATGCTCTCCCTCATTCTCTTGACGCGCTATCATGTCTGCGATCATGAACTGCAGCGGTTTGGTGACGATGAATGCGGTCTGCGAGTGCGTACCCAAGTGGGAAGGACGGTGCATTGGCCTGCCGATGCCACGAGACATTGTCATCCTGCAAGCGAAAAGGAAGCCCAGAATCGCATCGATTCTTCAGTATGGGATCGCATGGTATTGTGCATGAAGAGGCCGTCCGTCGCGGGCGAACTGCGTGGTGTCCAAGAGAGCAAGACCTGCTTCGCTCGCCAAATCGCGCGCATACGGGCTCCATTCGCTTCGCTCCCACATCTCTACGGCATAAGTTCTTTGCCGCAGATATTCGATATGGCGGTCCAGTGATGGACTTGCCAAAGCGTAGCTAGCGAAGAGGGCCATTCTCTCTTCTGGATGGTCACGGAACAGCGCAGACAGACCAAACTTATTTGTCAACCGAACTGCTAGGCTAGTGGGCCTAGGCTCTAATCTGCGCCCTGTTAATTTGAAGATATGGCTATTGCCGGAATGGGTGGTGCGCCCGTTCCAGACAACCAAATCTCCCACCTCCACCTCGGCACTCACTACCCGTCCAGTATCAAAATTTGGATGATGGTGCGAGCCTTGGCGAAAATCGATTCCGTAAGGCAGCCGACCGTGGGGCTGGGTATAAATGCCGAAGCGAATGATGGGGTAGCGGTCAACTTTCCAGTCAGGTGCATTGACATCTAAACGATCAGAATTGTCTTTATGAAAGCCACATCCTGCGCCCGTGCCGCGCTGCGCCGTAGAGTCCCCAAAATAGACAGGCTGCCCCCCAAGTATTTGATGTGCGGCGTCAATCAGAACCGGCTCACAAACCACCTCGGCAAGCGTGTCGTCGGAAAGCAAATCCACTGGTCCAACTTGAAACCCGGCATCTCTCCAACGCGCAACTTTGGCCGGTGGCAATACTTTGCGAAGGATGAAAAACCCGTCGTTCCAAAATTTTTCGACATCCAAATTCATTCTTGTGCCTCCAGTCGGCGGTGGTCACCCTTAGATTAGATTTAAACCGTCGTACTCACAAGTGGCGGGTTTCGCAGCAACCCGTGGTCCAAGCCAAACCTCTGAACGCGCGTTTCTGCGGGGTGGCCGTGATGGGTGGCCTCGAAAGTCGCCTAGCCGACTCATTCCGCTGGTGGGCTATGGGAGGTGCTACTTTAGATACGATCATGGTTACGGCTGCTCTGGTCGCTGGTCGCCGCGCGTCACTGCCTGCCCGTGAGAGCAGCAGGGTCGCGATTATACTTCTGACCATAGTCTTTGTTGGCCTGTCCGCGAGCTTGCGGGCCGTTTCTATGATCCTAATTATCAGCCACAGCTGGTTGACCGAATAGGATCAGGAAGCTGTTCTATGAAGTCGAGGTACTGGCCTAGCTGCTAATAAGGGGCCCCTTCTCATCGGACGCCGCTCGGTGGCGCGCGCAACCGTCTTAGAATGGGGTTCGCTGGCCTCGCATAGTTTTTGGTCTGGCTCCTTTCCTGCGGGCGACCGTGAGCGCGTCGCTGTAACCTACTGCCGGCTCTGGGCGAAATAAGCCCCCCCCCCCCCCCC